>JASJFV010000333.1:0-28782 GCA_033791885.1 Gammaproteobacteria bacterium
AGGGAAGAACAAACTGAAGTTGATATTCCCTGACAGCTGGCTCGATGATCATCCCCTGAATAAGGCTGACCTGGTCGCAGAGCGCAGGTATCTTCAACAAGCCGGGTTCAAGTTACGCTTTAAGTAACGTGTATTACTGCCCGGTATTGCTACTAAGTACCACCAGCTTTGAGGCCTAAGTTTTACCTGCCAGGTCTTTTAGCTGCCTGTCATGAAGAGAGCTGAATAACAATTGAGCACTAATGGCGCCGATCAGCGCCATAAACATATCCCACTGCGTGTCCCATACATCTCCCTGGGTGGCAAGAAATGACTCTGCCGATGCACCATATAATAAGGCTGTCCACCACTCGATCATTTCATAAAAGGCGCTAAAGGCAAGGCATATAGATGTAACGATGAAGAACAACATTTTCCCGGGTACTAATGTTGTTTTCCTGAGTAATATTTCACGTGCCAGGATAGCCGGTATGAATCCCTGGGCGAAATGTCCCAGGCGGTCATAGTGATTGCGTTGAAGATCAAATAGTTCCTGCAACCAGAAACCGAGAGGGGTTTCAGCATAAGTATAGTGACCGCCAATCATCAGGATGACTGCATGTATAAAGATCAGGATGTACAGAAGGGGCGTGAGCGGAAAGCTATAGCGAGTATAGGTAAGCAGCGGTAGGGCAATAAGTACCGGAGCTACTTCGAGAAACCAGGTCATGAGAACTTTCGGCGCTATGTTTGACCACAATAGAATAACAAGCGTTAATGCAAGAAGTATTGCGGTCAGGCGGGTATCGCTACTACTGCTGACAAGTCTGGTCTTCAAACCAGCCTTTGTTGGGATTTTGAACCTGCTAATCACGAAAGTTGTTGTACTGCAGGGGGATATCCAGATTCTCTTCTTTCAACATGGCCATAACAGCCTGCAGATCATCACGTTTTTTTCCTGTAATACGCACTTTTTCCCCCTGAATGGCAGCCTGCACTTTCATTTTTCTGTCTTTGACCGCCTTGACGATTATTTTTGCCGTAGCCTGATCGATGCCTTCTCTTAACACTAAACTTTGACGCGCGCGTTGTCCACGTAATTCTGGATCATTGACCTCAAGGCAGGTGATATCGATTCCACGCTTGATTAATTTGTTATTCAGAATATCCAGCATTTGCTGCAACTGGAACTCGTTATCTGCTTCCAGCTGTATATTTTCGTTTTCCAGTACAAAGCTTGCATCACTGCCACGAAAGTCAAAGCGAGTATCGATTTCGCGATTGGCCTGGTCAATGGCGTTTGACGCCTCATGAGAATCATATTCAGATACCACATCAAATGAAGGCATTATTATCTCCAACTATCATTCATAACTGTAAGTTCATGTAATCATAGCATTAATAAGAAAGTCCTTGTTTATTAATTTGCTCCATTAAGCTAGCTGTCGCTTTCCTATATTTGTCTGCTGAAGTATAGTAGCGAATCAATTATTCCCCGTCTGTGATGATAATAATAAGCAGGAAAACGTCCATTTATTCATGCTAGCCGACAAGTCAACCTGGTGTTTCTGGCACCACTTTATACCGAAATCCTGCGGTCTTCTTGCACTTGTACTGCTTGTGCCGCTTATGTTACTGCCTCACAAGGCCGCTGCCGACCACCTGTTAGGCAGCCATGGTCTCAAATGTGACAAAATATTTCCCTGTCCTGATGAGCTGAAACCCCGGGTGACATTCTGGATTGATGTTTTCACTCAACATGGCGATGATACAATCATCCTGCATGATTCTGACAACCCGCAACGTGTCTATAAGGTAATAAAGACTACCACTCGTTGCTCACGACGCAATGAAGCAAGAAGCATAAAAAATGCAAAAGCTAGCGTTCGTAAGCAACTGTTGCAGATCGCCGATAAGCGTGCGCAGGGCGTTACCCAATTTTCTGGTGAGAAACAGCACCTGGCCGAGCTGGTGAAAAATGAAAAGCCTGCAGAAATTCGCAAGGCAGCGAAGCGCATAAGGTGCCAGGGAGGGGTTGCCGATCAGTTTCTCAGAGCCCTGGAGCGACATGGTACGTATGGGCCGATGGTTGTCACGACATTAAAAAAAGCGGGCTTGCCCACAGATATACAATATCTGCCATTCGTCGAATCATCCTACCGCCCGACCGCATATTCACGCGTTGGCGCAGCTGGTATGTGGCAAATAATGCCGCGAACGGCCCGGACATTGGGCCTGAAAATATCCTCTACAGTTGATGAGCGACTTGATCCTGAACTTGCATCAGCTGCGGCAGCGCGATATTTTCTCGACAGTCGAAAGAGACTGGGCGATACCGCACGTAACATCAAGTCAGCAAAGAAATACAGCCTTTATCCATTTGTCATTACCTCTTACAACTACGGTGCTTCCGGAATGGTGAGGGCGATGGACAAAGTAGGGCCTGATTACATGGATGTGCTGAAAAAATACAAGGCCGGAGGATTTCAAATCGCAGTCAAAAATTTCTATTCAAGTTTTCTAGCAGCAAGGCATGTGGCACAGAATGCTGATGAATATTACCCGAATCATAAGGTAGCACAGCCACTGGCGGTGGACGTGGTGACGATCAAAACACCGGCATCTATTGAAAGATTGATGTCTGTCTTTTCTGTTTCTGAGGACACGCTGAAAAAGTACAACACTTCTTTAATGCGCCTGGTATGGACAGGTCGGCGTTTCGTGCCGAAAGGCTACAAACTGAAATTACCTAAAGCTGCCGCAGGTCGCAGTGAACAGGTGGCAAAATTATATAAGCTGAAAGCAGAAGAGCCAAAATACATCGAGTACTCCTATCGCGTCAAACGTGGTGACACGGCCTGTGGAATTGCAAAAAAGGAAGCTGTTTCCTGTCGTGAATTAATTGCACTGAATAACCTTGGTCGCCGTGCTTTGATACGTACCGGACAAATAATCACTATCCCTGGGTCACCGACAAAGCTTGCTAAGAAGTCGTCAGCTAGTACTGTAAAAATTGCTAAGAAAAAACCTGAAAAAATTGTTAAACCTGAGGCAGTTGTTAAACCTGAGGAAACTATTAAACCTGAAACTATTAAGCGGACCGAAGCGGTCGCTGTCAGTGAAAATCCTCGAAAACCTGAACCGGTGATCAAGTCTATTCCAAATATCCCTGAATCAAGCTTTGGTGTAGGCGATGATCTGCTTATTCAGTTGTCAGAAAGGAAAGGAAAAACACGTTATTCTATAGTTGTCGAGCCTGATGAATCACTCGGACACTATGCCAACTGGCTAGGCCTGCGGTCTGCAAGCAGCATTCGCAAATTGAATAAACTAAAAAGCTCACGTCATGTCCGTATGGGAAAAATTATTTACCTGCCGGTAAAGAAACAGGCACAAAAAGAACAGTTTAACCAGCAGCGTCTGGATTATCACCAGGAACTACAGGATGAATTTCGTACACGCTTCAAGATTGCAGGAGTAGAAAGCTACACCGTGCTATCTGGAGATAGTGCGTGGAGCATATCTAATAAACAGGGTGTACCGTTGTGGTTACTGAAGCGCTACAACCCGAAGTTGTTTAGCGGCACCCAGTCACAACCTGGCGATACGATAAGCCTACCCGTTATTGAGACTGTTGCAGGCGACGATAAAAACGGTACCGAGTTTAGACCAGGCTTATGATATCTTCAGCAAGAAACTCATCCAGTACCCGGTAGACATCCTTACGGATGACATCGCCGGCTTCCGGGTAACTCTCTTCCAGCAGGTCAATCATCTCTTTTACAGTAAATTCACCGGTACATAGCGACCATACCAGGGAGCTTGATTCGTTCAGTTTGATCAGGGTTTTGCCGTCGCTGTTCTCGAGGTATAAACAGCAGGGCAGGCGCTTAATTTTATGGTTTTCATCCCGTTTAGGTACACTTTCATCGGGCAGTTGCGGATGTGCATCTATGCTCATGGTTATTCCTGATTAGTATAATTCAGCCGCGAAAATACACTTATGGACTATCGGGTTCAAGTGTATTCAGGCAATATTTTTTGTTAAAAGAAAAACACGCTCATCAAGTCGGCTCAGACCTTTTTCACGGAATCTTGGTTCATTGACCAGGCAGTCTTCTGAGTAAATCGGTTCAATGATGAACTGAGTCGAGAACAGCCGGGTTACCTCTCGTTCACTAACAGAGAATGGCGGTCCATTCATTTCACCCTGCGGGTAATCAAGGGTAATCAAAAGAGACCGGGTTGTATCAGGAATCATGCTTGCCAGGTGCCTGGTATAGTCGGGACGCATCGTTTCCGGCAGGGCAATTAACGATGCACGGTCGTAGACGCCATCAACGTGCGGCAGGTCAGCCGGGCCGATATCGAAAAAGTCAGCACAGAGGATGGTTATCCCTTCAGACTTATACGACTTTCCCCAGGAATGCTCCGTAATGTCATGCTCTATGCTGTTCTCGGCAAAGAAGTCTGCGACTGCTACCGGGCTGATTTCTATACCGGTAACGCGAAAATTTTGATCACGAAGCCAGATCATGTCGAGTGATTTGCCACACAGCGGTACCAGTACGTGGTCTCCTTTTTCAATCCCAAGGAGATCAATGAATCTTGTCATATGGTCATTGTAGTCATGCTTGTGAAAGCCAATTTCACCTGCTTGCCAGCGTTGATGCCAGAAATCTGCTTGCATAGGTACTCCTTTGTCTGCGTTATAGCCAGGCATTCCTCAACATTGCAATGCCGTGAGCGCCGTGTGATTGTATCTCATGTAATTGATCGATAGTCATTCCGCCGAGTGCATATACAGGAATGGGGCAATTTGTTATGAGTTCTGACATTGCACTTAAGCCCAGTGGTCTAGCCTCAGGGTGAGAAAGTGTTTTCATCACAGGTGACAGGACAGCAAAATCAAGGCCTACATTAACGGCTTGCTGCAGTTCCTCTTTATTGTGGCAGGATGCGGCAACAAGGTCGAAATCAGGGCGCTGATCGAGATTCATTAGATGATTGCTGGTGAGATGCAGACCCGAAAACCGTTTTCGTTGTTCACCCGGCATGTCGGAATTGATAAGAATCGTGACACTGGCAGGCACAGTCATGGGAAGGATCTTATCCACCAGCCGATGTAACTGGCAATTAGACAGTGACTTTTCCCTTAGCTGCAGCAGCTTCAACCCATGGTCAATCTTGAAAGCTAAGCGGTGTAGAAATTCTTCTTCTCCAATCTCGCTGACGCAGGATATGGCATAGATTACCGGAAGCTGTAAGGCACGAATTACGGGTGCATTGGCGGCTAACAGAGGGGAAATCGTTAATTCTGAAAGTTTCTGCCAGCAAAGCTGCTGTCCCTCCCGACCATGTTCCGTGCCAGTCCAGTCCGTTACGATAAAGAAGTGGAGTAATACGGAAGCATGGGGATATGTGTGGGGCAGGGTAATCCACGGCCTTGCCTGTGTGATTTGAATGGCCAGCTCTTCTTCAATTTCCCGACTAAGAGCCTGACGCGGTGTTTCACCTGCTTCAACTTTTCCGCCAGGAAACTCCCATTCACCGGCACATGCCTTGCCAGCAGGTCTTTCAGTAAACAGGATATAGCCATCTTTACGCTGTATGACGGCAACAGCGACGTTAATTGTTCTTTGCATATAAGGTTCAGGTGCTTATAACAGCCACCTTTTTGCACTGTCCGGATCGAGAAAAAATTTTATCTTCATACCCCGGTCATGGGTCGTTTTTTCGAAATATCGAATTTGATCGAGGTATTGCGGCTGACAGATGATAGCCATACGTATATCTGTGACATTCAAAGTACGAAAAAAATTTGCCAGCTTGTAGAGGTCAAGGACTTCGTTCAACATGTATTCGCGATCTCTTTCATCGACAAGCATAGCAGTGTAGCTCTGTTGCTTGCAGATATCGGTAATCTCACGCGCATAATCGCTGATTACAGCAAGGTCATCACTGCCGCCGTTACTTTTCACGAGGAGGTATTCTTTCTTGTTCTCGGTAGTGTAATCAATGCTCATTATGATGAGCCGCTCCAGTAGTGAGTGTCGATAATTACAGATGATTCCAATAACTACACTTCGTAATACCTTGAGGAATTCTCTGTGACATTGCGAGCCATAATTCCTGCGGAAATTTTTAATACTATGAGTTATTAAATCCAGTTAAGTAATCTATACGCAAAATAGACTGATATCACGAATAAGACAGCTGGTTTCATTGTATGTTCATTTTCTACAGTATTAGCTGTCCAGCCTGTCTGTAAAAGAGCGTTAAAACGTATGAGATCATTTATCTGATACAACCCCTTTCAGGGAAACAAATTATCTTAAAATAGACAACATAGCTAGAAAAAAGACTAAAAAGCAGGAATAAATTATTGATTTTAGATAGATGTTCCGGGTTTACTGACCCTGGTGCGCCCTTTTCAAGCAGTGCTATTGATTATAGGTGTATATAGAAACTGATAATAATTTTGTTATCCTGAATGTCTATTCTTACCTCAGCAAAAGGACCTCTTCTGCTATGGGTTGACTAAAAAATAACCATCTTTGGCATATCATTAGCTTCCTAAATAGTTAAGGGATGACTGGCTATATCATGAAAATGACTAACTGGTTAATCTGATCAGGCCTGTTACTAACGAGTATGGAGTGAAAATATGACAAATGAAGAAATTGAGCTGGTGAAAACTTCCTGGGAAAAAGTAGAGCCGATTTCTGATGTGGCCGCAGAGCTGTTCTATGGCAAGCTGTTTGAAATCGACCCTACGCTTAAAGCTTTGTTCTCAGATGACATAGAAGAGCAGGGTAAAAAGCTAATGATGATGATCAACACGGCTGTCAATGGTCTTGATCGCCTGGATCAAATTGTACCGGCAGTTCAGGCACTGGCTGAGAGGCATGTTGGATACGGTGTCACTGATGGTCATTACGACACTGTTGGTGAAGCATTGATCTGGACACTGGGGCAGGGCCTGGGTGATGACTTTACAGATGATGTCAAAGCCGCATGGCTGACTACTTATACACTACTGGCTAACACGATGAAGGAAAGGGCAGCGGGAGGTCGCAGCCTGATGACATAATGATCGGCTGTCAATCCTTAGAAAGCCGGCTCGGCATTTGTATAGCGGAATGAACGGAGAGGATGCCCCAGGCTTATGTCTGTCCGCAGCGCTAGCAGTTTTTTAACCAGCCTGGCAGAATCACGGTGTTCTGTTAATGACTTGCCAATGCTTCCGCCGATCTCCTCTTTGGCATTGAGAATGTCCTCCAGGCCTGAGTAGGATTCTAGCAGCCTTGCAGCAGTTTTAGCACCTATGCCGGGTACGCCGGGTAGTGAATGTGACTTGTCACCGACCATTGCCAGGTAATCATTGAGTTGTCCTGATGTAACCGAAAACCGCTGCTGGATCGAATCTTCAGTGATAGGTTCCTGTTTGAAATGATTATATTGCTGGATACCCGGGCCCAATAACTGCGCCTGACCTGTGTCAGTTGATAGAATAATAACCTGTGCTCCCGCAGCAGCGGCTTTAACTGCAGCGCTGGCAATAATATCATCGGCTTCCATGCCAGCAACACTCAGAGTAAAGACGCCATTATTTTGAATTTCTTGCTTCAGGCGGGAAAAAATTTCATGCAGTTCATGTGGCATTGGCGGACGATCTTTTTTGTAATCCGGGAAGCTGGCATGGCGCCATGTCGGACCGTCACATTCAAAGGCGCACAATGCGTGAGTGGGCGTGTGTTGCTTGAGTGCACGAGACAGGGACTGTAGTGAAGAGCTTATTGTCCGTTCAATGAGCTTGTCGTTATCTTCGGCAGGAATTGCGGCATGGATTCGACGGATAAGATTGGGGCCATCGATTAGCAGAAACCTGACACCGTCCAGCTGCATATCAGAAGCTTGCCAGCTGCTGTTCAGTGGGTTCAGCACAGCAGTACCAGGATTCTGAATGGACCGGTACCGGTTCTCCACATTGCTCCTCAGTCACATCCATATCATCTCGCCCCGCAGCCTTAAGAGCAATACGTCGTATGCCATTGAAAATCTCCAGGCGACTAAGCCCTTCGCTTTCCGCCTGCTCAGTCCATGTACGGATCTTTTCCTGCAGGGCATCAACATCCGGGTCCTGGTGGATCCAGGTGTATCCCAGGGAAGCTGGATTGAAGTCGGTAATACAGGTTTCTTCTTTCGGCAATTCAAGTATGCGGGAGCCGCTCGGTATCAGAAGGCGCAGCGAGAGCTGTACCGGGTTGACACTCATGATCAGTTTCAATTCCGCTATCTTATCCAGCAGATCAATGTAATTACTGACTGTCGTCCAGGGCGTAAACGGGATAAATGTCGGTGCCAGGGCAATGTTATGCTGCTTCATCAGGCCGACGACCTGTTCAAATTCTGCAGCAGAATGCCCTTTGTCGAGATATTCAAGAATCGTATCGTCAACGGATTCAACTGCGGTGGTTACAAGTATGCAGCCACTGTCACTCAGGAAAGGAAGAAAATCAGGGTGCTTAATCAAATGCTCAATCTTGATTACTGCATCATATGTCAACCATGGAAACTCTTCATGCATTGCTTCAATCACGCGTTGTGCATGCAGTGGACCATTGAGGAAGTCCGGGTCACCAAATGAGATGTGTTGAGCGCCTTTCGCAATCTGCTGACGGATATCTTCCAGCACGATATCTGCAGGTACTGCATAAAAACGTCCATTGTATACCGGCACGACAGGGCAATGCCGACACAGGTGTTTACAGCCACGAGTGGTTTCTGTAAATCCCATGACGCGCCTGTCACCGTTCGGAAACACCAGCTGTGAATATTTGTCCAGTGCAGGCAGAGACTGTCTATCAGGCACAACAAAGTCTATTCGTTTCAGGTTAACCACTTTTTGATGACGTGCAGGATGATAATCTGCAGCAGAAATAGATTCCGCATAGGCGAGCATGTCAGTTTCTGATTCTCCGCCAAACACCGCATCAACACCGAGCTCTCGCAGGAACTCTTCATTGACCGGGGCATACCAGCCGAATACGGCTATCCGTGCCCGAGGCGCCATCTGTTGAATCCGTGGCATCGCCTCGACAGCTATTCGTGTGGCGGTGAGCATGCTCAGATAAATAAATACAATGCTTGCCGGGGCCAGTTTTTCTGTAGTCAGCTTATGCTGCGATAGATCGAGGCATTCGACCTCGTAATGGGCGTTGGCAAAAATCGCAGCAGGCTCAGCCAGGGCAAAAGGCTGGCGGCCCAGGTCATAAGGACTGATCAGTACAATTCTTTTTTGATCTGATGAAGTCTTATCAGTTTCAGCTGTGGAGCATGTTGAAGTGCAGCAACTTTTCATATCTTTCATTATCTGGTCTGGTGGATTTAACTGCGTATACCAAAGCCTTTCTTCAGCAGGTAAAGCGTACAGCTAGCAAGTACAATGATAAAGCCAAAAATGATAATAAACGCATAGGTTATATTGAGATCAGACTGACCGAGGACGCCGTAACGAAAGGCGTTTACCATGTGTAGAATTGGATTGCTCAAAGAGACATTTTGCCAGAATTCGGGCAATAGCTTGATGGAATAAAAGACACCGCCCAGGTAAGTCAGCGGAGTCAGCACAAAAGTAGGAATGATAGAGATATCATCGAAATTCCGTGCAAATACAGCATTTATCATACCGGCAAGTGAAAACAGGATTGCCGTCATCACTATCACACTTATAGTTATAAAATAGTTGCTAATGGCCAGGCCAGTGAAAATGATAGAGATGATGCTGACGATCAGCCCTACCAGCAATCCCCGAGCTACTCCGCCGCTGACAAAACCGGCAAGTATGATGTAATTAGGCACTGGAGCAATCAGTATTTCTTCAATCGAATGCTGAAACTTCATGCTGAAGAAAGATGAGACAACATTGGAATAGGAACTGGTAATCACAGACATCATGATCAGACCGGGGACGATGAATTCCATGTAGCTGAAGCCATCCATGGTTCCTATCCGTGAGCCTATCAAGTTACCGAAAATGATAAAATACAGAGTCATGGTAATCGCTGGCGGCAGAATGGTTTGTGGCCAGATACGCATGAATCGTGTGATTTCACGGGTGACGATGGTCTTGTAAGCGGTATAGCGTACAGTATTACTCATATCAGTTTATTCAGCAGAAAAGGTAATCAGGTAGTAACAGGCATATCGGGTTGAGGTTCTTTCATTGGCTTGACAATAGAAATCAACAGCGGCAGGAGTGTCAGGTTGGCGATCAGTGCGGTAATCATCGCGGCACCTGTCAGCAGGCCAAAATAGATTGTCGGAATGAAGTTCGACAGTGCAAGGATGGAAAATCCCAGTGTAATAATGATTGAAGTGTAATACATTGCCCGTCCAATGCTGTTATGGCAGCGCATGATGGCAAACCAGTAGTTTCTGTCCTGCCAGTATTCTTCCTGAAAACGATGCACGTAATGGATCGTATCATCGACCGCTATACCGATAGTAATAGCCGCTATGGTTATAGTCATGATGTCCAGCGGGATACCAAGCAGGCCCATCATGCCGAGTATTGTTGTGGCTGCGAGGATATTTGGAATTACGGCCAGCAGGGCCATTTTAAATGAACGGAACAGGATGACAAACATCACCAGTATGGCGAGAAAAACAACACCGAGGGTCTTTATCTGCGAGCTGAACAGACTTTGCAGCATATTGTTGTAGAGTACCAGCATGCCACTCAAATGGACCTGTTCTGGCTGAAAACCCATTTTATCCACCAGGTGCGTTTCGATCCTGGATATCAGTTCAGCCCGCTTCAGGTCCGGATCTGAATCGATAACACGCACACTGAAGCGCAGCTGGTTACCGTCAGGAGACATATAGGGGGTAAACAGGGATTTTTTTACCTCATCAGGCAGGCGTTTGAACAACACAGCGAGAAAGAAGTCATCCAGGTTCTTGCCATCCTTCAATAACTGCAGCATGCGCATGGCGGTACTGATGGATAATACCTTGCCTGTTTCCGGCAGCTGATCTAGATAGCTGTGCACCTTGTCAACGTCTTCCAGCATAAATGAGTTGAACCAGAAGCTGGAACCGGCGACATTGATATCTTCCGTCGATTCATAATCCCCATAAGTGCCTATATAAGCATCGGTCTCTTCCTCAGCTTGTTCCAGGTAGTAACTTTTCGGCGCATCAATGATGACATCCAGGGGTGTCGTTCCACCAAGCTCCAGGTCAATCAGTTTCATGCCCTGGTATATCTCGGTTGTGGACTTGAAATAGCTGATAAAACTGTTTTCAACAGACAGCCTTGAGATGCCGATAACACTCACTGCAGCCAGAGCTAAGGCAGCCAGCAGCACGCACAGTTTGCGGCGTTCGATCAGGTTGGCAATATAGCGGGTGACGGTACCAGTTATGTCGTGAAGCTTTCCAGGCTGACCCGGTTTAATCAGCATCAGGCTGGTGGGAAACAGGGTGAAGGTAAAAAAGAATGCCACCGCGATGCCGATAACCATCATCCAGCCAAAATCAATGACGGGTCGGATATCACTGAATATAAGTGATGCGAATGCCACCATCGTTGTGATTGCAGTATAAAAACTCGGCAGGAATTTACTGCGCAGGGTTTGGCTGACCAGCCATCGCTGATCAGCGTTCGGATTGGCTGCATGCAATTCTCGGTATCTAACAATGAGATGCACTGTCAGCGACATGGTGATAATCAGCAGCAACGAAATAAAGTTCGATGACACTACGGTGACTCGCCAGCCAAGCAAGCCCAGTGTACCCAGCATAAAGATTCCGGTTACCGCGCAGGTAAGTACAGGCAGGAAAACCCAGTGAGGTTTGCGGAACGCGGTATAAAGAAAAATGACCAGCAATACAAGAACGGCGAAGCCGAATATTCTCAGATCACTTCTGACGTAATCCATCGAATCAGAGACGATCATTGGTACGCCGCCAAGAAACAACTTTGCCGTATCACGGTGTGTATCCATGATTTCACGGATGGCCTGGATGTCCTGACTTTCCTGCGCCAGCAGACTATCACTGAATTGATCAAATTCCCTGCTTACACGTTCCAGTTCAGCGGCTTCCTCAGCAGTGAATTTTTTTTCCATGCGCTGTACACGCAAATCGTTGCGTTGTTGAAACAGGCGGTGCCAGGTTTCGTTATGCTCAAATGTGATTTGTATCGCTGTCGTATGGCCGTTCGGGCTGATGATCAGGTTGCTGTATAAAGGGCTGGTAGTCAGTTCACTCCTTGCCAGGCCGGGGATGGTATCAGGTGACTCAAGTGTGCGAATGTTCTTGCTCAATTCAGACAGTGTGACGGCAGGAGAATTGATAAGCGGTACATCAAGGATGGTAGTAACGCTTTTAATACGCTTGATATCCTTTAGTTCCTGGCGCAAATCTTCCAGGTCTGCCAGAACGGTCCTGCTGAACAGACCCTGGTTCGGTGTATAGGTGATAACAAGATAATCTTCTGAGCCATAACGGGCGGAAATAGAACGGTAATAGCGTAAGGCAGAGTCATTTTCCAGTACCAGCGTATCTGCAGAGGCATCTAGCCTGAAGTCCTTGCTAGAGTAGCCAACAGCGGCAACCAGGACAGCCAGCAGGCCCAGCATCAGCCAGGGTCTATCCAGAACCAGTGCCTCATATAGTTGTGTTAGTTTATTGGTCACTTAAGCAAACCTGAAGTAAATGCATAATAGACTGCAGTTATACATTGGATATTTTGTTTTCATTGACCATGTCCATAAATAATTCCTCGAGCCTGTTGGTCTTATTGCGCAAACTGAGAATGGTAAGACCATGATCAGATAAGCGAGTGAACAAGTCATTAAGACCTTTCTCTTTTGCCACGTCTATAGCGAGTGTGTGAGCATCAATTTGCTGCACGGAATAGCCCTCAATTTCCGGTGCTGTAGTAATTACCTCTCGCGTATCGAGGATGAAGGTTTCCATGTTGAGCTGACTCAGTAGCTTTTTCATACTGGTATTTTCCATAATCCGGCCATCATCTATTATCGCAATATTGCGGCACAGGTTTTCAGCTTCCTCAAGGTAATGTGTGGTCAGAATGATCGTGGTTCCCTGTTCATTGATTTCTCGCAGGAATTCCCACATTGAGCGGCGAATTTCGATGTCAACGCCGGCGGTAGGCTCATCGAGGATTAATAAGTCCGGTTCGTGCACCAGGGCGCGAGCAATCATCAGCCGTCTTTTCATGCCTCCGGACAGGGTGCGTGACGCGGCATCTCTTTTCTCCCAGAGATCAAGGCGCCGCAGGTATTTCTCTGTTCTTTGCTGGGCGAGTTCACGGTTAAGGCCATAATAACCTCCCTGGTTGGCAACAATATTTGACACTTTTTCAAAGACGCCAAAATTAAATTCCTGTGGCACCAGTCCGATACAGGACTTTACGGCTTCGGGTGTTCTATCGATATCATGATTGAACACTGAGACGGTACCACGGGTTTTATTAACCAGTGATGAGATAATGCCGATGATTGTTGATTTACCAGCTCCGTTAGGACCAAGCAGGGCAAAGAAATCACCGGCTTCCACATCGAGGTTGACACCTTTCAATGCAGTGACGCCGCCAGCATATTGTTTGTGAAGATTTTGTATCGACAGTGCTTTCATTGTTATTGACTTTCTTGCTGTTTAGTTTACCACCGGATTAGTCCCTGATATTCTTGACCATATTGCTTGGTATTGATTATATAAGTAAGTTCTTATATAATATAGGGCTATCTTTTTTTTCATGCAGGATACCGTAATGTTCATTAAAGAAGTTGATTCACCCCAGCTTGTCTCCAAAATGGAAGAAAATGATAACCTCGTTATCATTGATGTTCGTGAAATGCATGAAATTAACCGAGGTACTATCCAGGGCGCTATCCCCATGCCTATGGCGTCAATTCCCGTTCGTCTGGATGAAATACCGAAAGACAAGGAAGTGGTCTTTATCTGCCGTAGTGGTGCACGTTCCGGGCAGGTTTGCATGTTCCTTGGCCAGCACGGCTATGAACATGTCATTAATTTACGTGGCGGTATGATCGGCTGGGTTCGCAGCGGCAATCAACCGGTGCTGCCAGAACAGATTTCAAGTACCTACTAATTCAAATTTGAGCGAGCAAGCAGGAGAGCCTGAACAAACCTCTGCTAACTATTTTCGCCCACGCGAATCTTAATCACTATCTCATAGTCCTGCTCATCTATCGAAAGTATTTCATGCCCGTTTATCCGGCACCATGCTGGAATGTCATTTATAACACCGTGATCGGTGCATTGTACTTTAAGACATTCGCCCTGTTGCATATCTTCAATTATATTTTGCGTTCTGATTACCGGCAGCGGACACAGCAGGTTTCGTGTATCCAGGGTCAGTTCAGACATACCATTCACTTGGGATTTCATCTGAATTTAGCGGCTTGACATCAATATTTCTCGATTCACCGTTTTTCTGCATTACTTCTACGGTAACCAGTTCTGATTCTCTGCCACTGCTGAACCGTGCAACAAGCCTCGCTGCCAGTTCCAGATCATCATAGTCCGGCTCCCCGTCAATCAGGCTGACCGGGCCGCTATGGCTGACGATATACATACTTAGATAATTCTTCCGGTAGCCCCTGAGAAAATTGGTCTCTCCTTCTTCGCGTGCGATTATAAGCTTGAAATGTGGCCTTGGGCGCAAATGTCTTCCTACTTTGAGCATAACGATGTCATCGATTTCATAGGTCTTTTCACCGCGTGCCTGCCATAAATCCGCCAGCTTGGAGGAATAGCTGGCATCGGTAAGAAAGCAGCAGCCACCTGCTGGCTGTGCGTATTCCTTGAAGCCATACTTTTCTGCCAGCGCCATCTGTGGTTTACGGCTTCTGCCGGAAAAATCGAGTAGTTTTTCACGGTCTACCCAGCCTTCACGCTCTGCTAGTGTTTCTGGTAGCAATTTAGCGCATAACGGGCGCAGCAGCAGGTCACCGGCACCGGATTCCTTACTGACCACCGGCATGGTAGCTTTGCGTTGTGACATCGGGCGCTGGCCGATGACTTCGCCGGTAAGCAGGAAATCAAAGTCATGTTTTTTCATCCAATCCATTGCTGCATGCACCATAAAGCCCTTGCAGTCCAGGCATGGATTAAGATTGGCTCCATAGCCGTGCTTGGGATTGAGTACGACATTTTTGTAGTCTTCTGAAACATCAATAATGTGCAGCTTGATGCCCAGTTGTTCGGCAACCCAAAGGGCATTATTCCGTTTCGGTTTTGCCCGGTCTTTCTTGCGAATAGCGTGAGTATGTCCCTCGACGCAAAAGCCAGTGAAGAAGTTAATCCCTTCAACATGGATACCCTGTTCCTGTATGACTCTGACCGCCAGCATGGAGTCGAGGCCACCTGAGACCAGGGCAACTGCTTTACGATTATTCGAGGTGTTTGAACTATTTTTCATTGCACTTCTATGTCCGGCTATTTAGACTGCTTAATATGCTGAATTATATCATTGCGGTAGAATAGTTGACCCATAGTGTTTGTGTGTTGATAGTGGCGATATCCAGCGTGTTTATCTCTGTAGCAAGGGCAGAGGTATATCGATATGTTGATGATAAGGGTCGCATCGTTTATTCCAGTGAAGAACCTGCCGGAAGCGCCAAGGCAAAAAAAGTCATCATTCGTCAAAATTCAGTCTCCTCAATGGAGCCCTATGAAGAGAATGAAAGTAAACCTGTTGTGATGTATTCTGCTAGCTGGTGTGGTGTCTGCAAACACGCCAGGGCATATTTTGCAGAACAGGGCATTGAGTACGATGAAGTTGATGTAGAAAATGACCCGCAAGGAAGACAGGACTACGCCCGTTTAGGCAGGCGTGGTGTACCGATAATCCTGATCGGAGATAAGCGCATGGACGGCTTTAGCGAAATAAGGTTCCAGCAGTTGTATTCAGCAGATAACTAATAATTACCGGATTCAAATGAACAATACTCATGTTGCAGGACAATTCCTGCCGGCCTTTTTTATATTTTTCCTCGCTAATGTTTTCCAGACCAACTCTGCTCTGGCAGAAGATCAGGCAGAGAACGTCTATGTCGGCGAACAGGTTTGTGTCGAATGCCATAAGGAACAGTCCCGGCAATGGAAGGGGTCGCACCATGATCTGGCTATGATGACAGCCAGCAGTGAATCGGTTCTGGGCGATTTTGCCAATGCCAGCCTGACCCACGATGGGGTTACCAGCAAGTTCTTCAGGCAGGGCGATGACTTTTTCGTCAACACGATGGGTCCTGATGGCGAACTGCATGACTACAAAATCAAGTACACCTTTGGTGTATATCCGCTACAGCAGTACCTGATCGAATTCCCCGGTGGTCGATTGCAGGCGCTGGATGTTTCCTGGGATAGCCGTCCGAAGAAGCAGGGCGGACAACGCTGGTTTCGCCTAAATCCGGATGAAAAAATTCCCCCGGGTGATGTCCTGCACTGGACAGGCCCGAATCTAAACTGGAATTACATGTGCGCAGAATGTCATTCAACCAATCTACTGAAAAACTTCGATAGCGCCAGTGACAGCTACAATACTACCTGGTCAGAGATTAATGTTTCCTGTGAAGCATGCCACGGGCCGGGTGAAAATCATGTCTCCTGGGCCAGGAGCAAGGATCAGTCTGTAGTAAACATGGGGCTGACGACAAATTTTAATGAACGTAAGGGCGTAAGCTGGAACATCGATGCTGAAACAGGTAAGCCTGTAAGGTCTGTTCCGCTCAATTCGCAAAGAGAGATTGAAACCTGTGCGGTGTGTCATAGCCGCCGCAGCCAGATCAGTGAAAATGATCAGCCGGGTGACAAATACAGTGATGCATTTCAACCATCATTGCTGGCCGAAAACCTCTATCATGCCGATGGGCAGATTGATGATGAGGTCTATGTATACGGTTCATTCCTGCAGAGTAAAATGTACCAGGCGGGCGTTACGTGCTCTGATTGCCATAATCCTCATATAGCAGACCTGCGCGCACCAGGTGAAGAAGTCTGTTACAGCTGCCATAGAGCGGATGTTTACACCAGCAGCAGTCATCACCACCATGAAAAAGGAACAGGGGGCGCTAGCTGCGTTGAATGCCATATGCCGCCAAAGACCTATATGGAGGTTGACCCGAGGCATGATCATGGTTTCCGTATTCCTCGTCCTGACCTTAGCGTGAAACTGGGTACACCAAATGCCTGTAATAAATGCCATAGCAAGCAAACGCCGCTGTGGGCATCCGAGAAAATCGACGCCTGGTATGGTAAGCCGGAAAGTGGCTATCAGAATTATGCGACAACGCTTAATGCCGCTAGAAAGCAACTGCCATCGGCACGTCCCCTGATTGCATCACTTGCTGAAAATACAGAACAACCGGTAATAGCACGTGCCACGGCGATCAGTTATTTAGGCCAATACGGATCACCTGCAACAGCAGCATCAATCAGGCAGGCACTGCAAAGTAATGACCCGATGCTGAAGCTGGCAGCGCTCGATGCACTTACTTTATTTGGCATCAGAGAGCGAGTGCAGCTGGCATTTCCACTACTGCAAGATGCATCACGCAGTGTAAGAATTCATGCTGCACGTCTACTGGCTTCAGTTCCTATGGGGGATTTGCCAGAGCAACAGAAAAAGCTACTTGAACAGGCGATTGAGGAATATATCAATGCCCAGCTGTTTAATGCCGAGCGGCCAGAGTCACAGGCCAACCTCGGTGGTATCTATACCGACCTCGGCAGGCTCGTAGAGGCAGAAGCGGCTTATCGGAAGGCGATTCTGTTACAAAGCCAGTTTGTTCCAGCCTATGTGAATCTTGCGCAATTAATGAGCGGGCAGAAGAAAGAGAACGAAGCCATCAATGTTCTGCAGTCGGGGCTTCTGCAGGTGCCTGATAATGCCAGCCTGCATCATGCACTGGGACTGGCACTGGTGCGCCAGAAGAATTTACCGAAAGCACTGGAACAGCTATCACGCGCGGTTGATCTGGCGCCCGACGACGTACGATACAGCTATGTTTACGCGATTGCTTTACAGTCGGCTGGTGAAGTAGATAAGGCTCTGTCAGTACTTGAAACCAGCTATGGCTTACACCCTGGAAATCCCGATGTGTTGTTTGCCCTGGTCACTGTAAATCGGGATGCGGGAAATAAGCAGGCTGCTCTGCGTTACGTGGCAGCTTTAAGAAAATTACTGCCTGAGAATGCCGCCATCAAGCAGCTGGAAAAGCAATTGAATCAATGAATAAGCAGATGACCGGTTCTTCTCCTATTAATTGAGAAACGAGAATTAGCTCAGCAGCATCTGCATTTCGGGTCTTGCCAGGCAAAAAAAGTCCGTTACTCGTCTTTCAATCCACAGGCCATGTTGCCCGGTACAGCTTCCTCAATACGTGCAGGTTTTGCCAGCTTCAGCCCATTCATTATGGCTATATACTCTTCACGGCTACGTCCACCGCCAATACGAGGATTAAACTCCTTTTCTTCACCGATAGTTGATACCGTTTGGCCTTTATAGTCATGGCCCGGGTAGACTTTGGTTTCATCCGGCAGAGTAAAAAGTTTTCCGATGATGGAATCATAACCGGTGCCTGCGTCACCGGACTGAAAATCTGTGCGTCCGCTGCCATGTATAAGCAATGCATCACCTGTGAAAACCGCGCCATCAATCAAATAACTGACGTCAGTATCGGTGTGGCCCGGTGTATATAATACTTTTATCACCTGGTTGCCGAGTCTGATTTCATCACCATCCTGCAGCAGCCTGTCAGCGCAGCTGCTTCCGCTGGCTTTATGTAGCGCTACTTTTGCAGTTTGCGGTTTTCGCCGACGTAGTTCTCCTGAAGCGGTAATGTGGTCCGCGTGAATATGCGTTTCCAGTAACCAGGTAAGGTTTAGTCCCAGCTCAGATATTATTTTTTCATCACGATCAGCCTGTTCTATGACTGAATCTATTAACGCCGTCTCGCGACTTTCCTCATCCCAGAGCAAGTACGTATAGGTGCTGGTGTTAGCATCAAAAAGCTGTCTGATATTCATCGTGTCACCCTCACTGTTTTATCCTGTTTATCCTGGGGTCATTAACAGGCCAGGATATTTTGCAAGCCACCAAGATCATATACCTGGTTGAAACCAGCACCCAGCAGCATTTCTTTTGCCATGCGGCTACGCATACCAGTTGCACAATATACAACAAGTGGCGTTTCCTTATCTTCCAGTATGTAGCCGGAACTAATCCATTGTACCGGGTGGTTAATAGCGCCATCGATAGCCCCCTGACGATATTCATCCTCAGTGCGTACATCAACCAGCAGTGCTCCTTCGCCGAGCAGGCGGCGAGTTTCCTGGCATTGCTTGTGTGGGTTGAGCATAATTTCTGTCCTCTATATTTTATCGATAATCTGCACAGTATTTTAAGATTTGAGGATGCTTATATACAGTGACATTGTCACCTGGGTATTCGTTCATTCCTTACAACTAAGGAGTAAAGATCAAAGACTATACAAGCGGTGAAATCGTTAGCTGTGCGCTAGCACAAAAATATAGAAAGAGATGCGCTCAATAAAGTGCCAACAACTGATCAACAATCAAATCGCAGATTAGAAAAAAAATGCCTTCGACATAATGCAAAGCGCAGATGGAAAACCAAAGCAGGTGATACAGATGATGTATTATAAGAGGTAATTTACAATTATCCTGTTTATGAAAAAATTTGGTAATAACTGCGACGAATCAAGCGATGAAGGAGACAGGTAAACAATACAGGGAAATACTTGAACTGGACCGTGCTTATGTATGGCACCCCTATAGCTCGATGGGAAGCAGTCAGCCGGTGTTTGCGGTGGATTCAGCTAGTGGTGTCAGGCTCAAGCTGGCAGATGGTAGAGAACTGATCGATGGCATGTCTTCCTGGTGGTGCGCCATTCATGGTTACAACCATCCGGTGATTAATAAAGCGATAAACCTTCAGCTTGAAAAAATGTCGCATGTGATGTTTGGCGGCCTGACCCATCAGCCTGCGGTGATGCTGGCAGAAAAGCTGGTGTCATTGACTCCGCATGCACTGGAGAATGTGTTTTTTTCTGATTCCGGCTCAGTAGCGGTTGAAGTCGCCATGAAGATGGCAATCCAGTTCTGGCACGATAAAGGACAGGCAGAAAAACAACACTTTCTGACCATCCGATCTGGTTATCATGGCGATACCTTTGGTGCGATGTCTGTATGTGATCCCGTCACTGGTATGCATAACCTGTTTTCTGATGTGTTGACGCCGCAATTTTTTGTTGATGCACCTGGCTGTAGCTTTGGCGAAGTCTGTACTGACGACGATATTATGCAGATGAAAGCTTGTCTGGAGAAAAACAAGCAGAAAATAGCCGCTGTAATTCTGGAGCCGATTGTTCAGGGTGCAGGTGGAATGCGATTTTATTCTGCGGAATATTTGAAACAGGTCAGTCACCTTTGTACCAGGCACGGTGTTTTGCTGATCCTAGATGAAATTGCTACCGGTTTTGGCCGTACAGGACGATTGTTTGCCTGTGAACATGCCGATGTAACACCGGATATTATGTGTGTAGGCAAGGCGCTGACCGGTGGCTATATGACCCTGGCAGCTACCCTGACGACAGCAGATGTCAGCAACACAATAAGCGCAGGGGAGCCGGGACTGTTCATGCACGGTCCGACCTTTATGGCTAATCCTCTGGCCTGTTCAGCTGCATTGGCGAGCATTGAATTATTGCTGTCATCCCCCTGGCAGGAAAGCATACTGCGGATAGAAAAGCACCTGGAGGATGGCCTTGCCGAGTGCAGGCAATTACCGTGGGTGGCCGATGTACGTGTGCTGGGTGCGATTGGCGTCGTTGAACTGAATCATGCTGTAGATATGCAATCCATTTCATATCAATTCGTCGCTGAAGGGGTATGGGTCAGGCCATTCGGCAAGCTTGTCTATTTGATGCCGCCGTATGTAATAAAAGACCCTGATCTGCGCGCTTTGACCCGGGCTGTGGTGAATGTTGTCAAAGAACTGTCTTCGTCATCGGGAGTGAATAATGGGGATGCCAGGAATGACCAGGATGATTGCCCAAAATTGATATAGATCAAGGTTCTTAGGGTTTTTATGTTATAGGCTGAAAAGTTATTTTGGATATAACTATATAACAGGACGGAATGTTTATGATCGATATGATGGTTAAAAAGAACGGTGATTGTGTAGAAATTGACCCGTACAAATGGATTGATACAACGGATGGTTTACCTGCTGCTCCCGTCGATCCTGAGAATCCCAGGGCATTCTATGTCCGTCTGGATAATGGTCGCACAGAAACCGCCTTTTACATAGGTGCCTTACTGGAAAAGTGGCTATCAGAAGCAAACACCCATATTGTCCTGAACGAAAATGATATTATTGCCTGGCGCTTCAAACGGCCGCGCTAAAGAAAAAGCATTTATGGGCGAGGTCTTCTAATCCTCTTTCAGATATTGTTCTCTCTGCCGGCTGTACTCATCGTAAGCTTCAGGCGAGCGGGGACATTCCTGGTTATCTGATAACTCGCAGTCATACTTGTTCTGCTCCTGCAGGGCACTGAACACAGTACGTTTGCCAATATTTTCACAAGCGGAAATGGCCAACGCCAGTAATAATGTAAAAACTATTCTGCTGCACATCCTGGTTTATTCAATTTACCGATTTCAATCACCTGTACAAGACAGGAGTATTATATTCCTGCAGACTCGCATGATGTACAGTGTCATGGATAATTTCATAGAATAATTACCTACTTTTTTAATAGTTATTTCGCGGTGCAATGCTATTTCCTGCAATATCCCTTAAATTGAAGTGCCGAGACATAAGTCTCGCAATCATTTTTGTAATTTGTCTGCCTTTATCTGCGGTGCAGGCAGATGAACTACTGCTGAAAAACGGCGACAGGCTGACTGGGAAAGTGCTCAATGAAGCTGATGGCGTGCTGAAATTCAAAACATCGTATGCAGGCATCTTATCGATTAATTGGAAGGATGTGAGCGAAGTCAGGACGGACAAGCCAATGACGCTATTACTCGAAGATGATGGCGTTCTGACCGGTGCGGTGATAAAAACTCAAGGTGATAAGCTGCAGATCGAAAATACGCTAGATGGATCTGAAGATTTATTGCTGCAATCCGCTGTTATGGAAATTAATCCGGAACCCTGGAGAATCAACAAGGGGAATAAGTTATCCGGAATGATAAATGTCTCGGTTGAGTATGACCGGGGTAACAACGACAATGATGAAATCGATCTGGATGGCCGCCTTGTATTCAGGCGATTTCTTGATCGTGTCAGTTTGTACGGCCAATATGAAGAAAACCGCACAAATGAAATAACAACAAAACTCAAATGGCTAGCAACAGCTGATTATGATTATTTTCCTCGCCGTGACTGGGATTATATGATTGAAGCGCAGGACTGGTTTGTAGGCGTTGGTGTAAATTTAAAGAAAGATGAGTTTGCGAACCTGAGGTTAAGAAGCCGATTTGGGCCACACATTGGCTACCAGTTTTTCGAGAGCAAACCACTTAACCTGTTTTTACGCGGTGGTGTGGAAGCAGTTAAGGAAGAGTATCTGACAGAAGAAGAAAATGAATACTGGGCAAGCACGTGGCGATTGATGTTTGACCAGTTTATTTATCGAGAGAAGCTGCAATTTTACTTCATTTCAGATGGCCTTTATGGCTTTGACTCACCCGATAAAATTATTGTTGATAACTGGATCGGATTTCGTTTTCCTCTCTATGCAGGCTTTATTGCTTCAATTGAGGCTGAAACAGATTATGACAGCCAGCCGGCTACAGATGCCGAAGCTCTCAGCGTGTTTTACCGTTTAAAACTGGGCTACAAATTTTAAGCTCATAGTTTGGTATAACAAGCAGATAAATCTTATAAATGATGGATGAACCTTTCACAGTAACAGATTTTGAAAGCCTGCTATTCAACAACACAAAGGAGATTTTTCAATGATACCTAAGCTGCTGAGCAGGCCCTGTGACGATCAGCCGGGTAAGGAGGCATTTGCGCAGAAGTGAGTTGATTGGGCTCATGACAATTCATGCTGCTCTATGTCCTCGAGCAGTTCCTGATGAAAGTAGAGTGAATTCTGCCAATGCCGACAAATTAGAAATCTGTTATTATTCGCATTTTAGTGCCTCCACACCCTGTTTGTTACCCCTTGCTTTTATCATAGAGAACAGCAAATACTTGTAGTTATATAATCAACACGAAATTTTACATATTGAATAAAACGACTAATATTAACAGCTGATATTGACCTTGCCAGCTATGCCTATGCGGTATTTCCAAGAATCGGTAAAGGTGGCATAGGTATTGGTGATGCCCTGGCGACGGCGGTTGCGATAACTGCAGGTGCTTCTGCCTCATCTTCAACCACCGGAACATCCGCCGATGCTAGTGGCAGTAAATCCTCTGCAACAATGAAAGGAGGATATTATAAGGGCATGGCTATCATAACTATTGCTAAGGGTGGACTGATGTATGAAGCAACGCTTGGCGACCAGAAGTACAATTACAAGCCAAGTTAGACTGTAGAACACCCTGGAAATTTAAATGAAAACAAAGTTTATCTATATATTTATCTCACTAGCCCTGGCGCTCACCCTGTCTGCATGCAATAAGTATGAGACACCGCAGGAGGTAACTCGTGTATTCTGGCAGTCAGTAATTAACGGCGACGTTGCCGGTGTGGTGAAATATTCTACGCTGGCTAGCGAAACTGGATATGATGCCTTTGCACGTGACTGGAAGGGGATGATTCCTTCTTGGGGGAAAATCATCATTGATGAGAAAGAAGCTCGTGTCCATACGCATATCTCAACGCCTGATGCGGCAAAAAGTGAAATGCTTTATTTTGTTACCTACCTGGTGAAGCAGGAGGATAAATGGAAAGTGGATTACGAGAAAACCGAAAAAGTGGTGCGCGCAAGCACAGCCGTAGCAGATTTTGTCGATCGCATCACCTCGATTGGTGATGATATCTCGCAGCAGTTTGAAGAAGCGAGCAAGTCCGTAAACGCTGAACTAGAGGCACTGAACAACCAGTTTATACAGCTGACAGAAAGCCTCGGCAGCCAGGCCACCCTTGCAGTAGAAGAATACAGTGCAATAATGCGCGGCCATCTCGATGCACTTGCCGATTCGATAGAAAATGCAATGCGGGAACAGGAACAGAAAATTGATCCTGAGGACAGGGAGATGATGGAAAACACGGTGAAAGAACTCAATCAGAGCAGCAAAAAGCTGGCGCAGCCTGATATGAACAGCATCGCTGAAACGGGAGAAGTAATCGTTATCACCCGCAACAATCTCGACCGTATTGATCCTGGTACTTTCCAGCAATATCAGGATCAATGGCAGCAATGGATCGACAGTGTCAATACAGACCTGATGAACCTGTTCAATGAAATATCTGCCGATACAAACTAAAACTTGCTTTGTTGGATCGCTGTAGTCATATATCATCCAGCATCAATATTTTAATTACCTGAAATACCATTACTCCATACTTAGAAGAGGATACAAATGAAATTTAGAAATATACTCCTGGCCTTGCTTGTTATGGCTTTTGCCGCACCGGCGGTTTCTGTGGCAGCAGAACTAAAAGACCATAAGCAAAAGTTCAGTTATTCAGTTGGCTATCGCCTGGCACAATCGCTGAAGGCTGAAGGACTGGACGTTGACCCTGCTGCCTTCTCCAGTGCTATGAAAGATGCACTGTCGGGAGGGAAAGCCGCGATGTCAGATGAAGAGATGCAGGCTGCACTGACAGCTGAGCGTGATATTCAGCTTAAGGCATTACAGGAGAAGGTCGCAGATAATAAAATGGCCGGTGATAAATACCGCGCTGAAAATGCAAAAAAGCCGGGTGTTAAAACGCTTGAAAACGGCATTCAGTACAAAGTGATCACTGCGGGCAAGGGCAAACAGGCAAGTGCCGAGAGTGAAGTGACCGTGCATTACCGCGGTAAACTGGTAAATGGCACAGAGTTTGATTCATCCTACAAGCGCGACAAACCTGCTGCTTTTGGTCTGACTGGTGTTATCAAGGGCTGGCAGGAAATCGTACCAATGATGAAAGTTGGCGATAAATGGGAAGTCGTTATTCCTCCTGAACTGGGTTATGCCGAAAAAGGTGCTGGGAATGTAATCGGCCCGGGTGAAACGCTGCTGTTCGAAATTGAACTGCTGGAAGTAAAGTAACAAAAGCCAACGATAAGCTGCGAGGTTGATTTGTTAACTAATCTTCTGAGCTGGTGGGACCACAATGTCTGGCAGGTCGATGTAAGAAGCCTGTCAGGCTGGAAACGCAAATTGCTGCTGTTCCTCCGTGGCCTGCAATTGTTGATCTCTGATTTGCTGGAGGGACACAATAAACTCTATGCGATGGGCCTGGTCTATATGACTATCCTGTCGCTGGTCCCTCTGTTAGCAGTCATGTTTTCGGTGCTCAAAGGTTTTGGTGTCCATAACCAGTTACAACCCCTGCTGCTGAATCTTCTTGAGCCACTCGGCGAGAAAGGGGTAGAAATCACAACTACTATTCTTTCCTTTGTCGACAATATCAAGGTAGGTGTGCTTGGTGCCGTGGGTCTCGGTCTGCTTTTGTTTACTGTCGTGTCATTGATTCGCCAGATTGAAGTAGCATTTAACAGTACATGGCGTGTAAGAAAGCTGAGGCCGTTAATTGAACGATTTAGTCATTATATATCCGTTCTTATGGTTGGGCCGCTACTGATTTTTTCTGCTATAGGTCTATCCCAGTCTGTCGAGCATATAAGTTTATTCAGGCAGGTGATAGAAACAGATACAGGCGCATTTTTTTATAACATGATGTCTGTCTATCTTCCTTTCTTTATGACCGTGTTTGGCATCACCTTTGTCTACATGTTTGTTCCAAATACGCGTGTCAAATTCACTGCAGCATTGTTCGGTGCGACAATAGCAACATTATTGTTCAGGGTGGCAAGTTTTGTTTTTACTCTTTTCATTGCCGGTTCAACAAAGTACGACGCCATTTACTCTGCTTTTGCCACCATCATCATACTGTTTATCTGGATATATATTATCTGGCTGATACTTTTGCTTGGATCAAGTATTGCCTATTATTTTCAGCATTCGGAAAAGATGCTTTTTCTCTATCGCGATGAGGAATTGTCCCCTTATGAGAGCGAGGCACTGGCATTACAGATAATGGTGATTGTGACCAGGAACTACTATGCAGAGAGGCCTCCTGTGGGTCTGGAGACTATTTCCCAGCAGCTCCAGCTGCCTGATGACCTGGTTGAAACAATGGTATACCAGCTGGAAAAAGGCGGTTATTTAACAATCATTGATAATGACGATCAAAGTCTTCTGCCCGGGTGCCCACCTGAAGAAACAACAAGTGCAGAGCTGCTTGCCTATATCCATGATTCAAAAAAAGAAAGAACTAAACGGTCAGACGCAACGACCGATAAAAATGTGATAGATATTCTCAGGGTAGCGGAAACCCAGGCACTGGGTGCTATTAAGGGTGTAACCATCAAACAGCTGGCTAGTAGCGACGAACTCTTAGTCAGTGAAAACGAGGCATTAGCAGCGGGAATAGCGAAAGAATGAGCGTATATAAATTAACCTGCGTTACTGATTCCGGGATCCATGGTAAAGGCTTATTTGCCAGGATGGACATAGAGGAAGGTACGTACCTGGGTGAGTATGAAGGCCCTGTGGCAAAGCGAAACGGAACACATGTCCTTTGGGTGTATGAGGATGATGGTGTTATCGGGCGCTCAGGGAGAAATAAGCTGCGCTATTTGAATCACAGTGTTTCCGCCTGCGCAGAGTTTGACGGATTTGAATTATTCGCCTCACGTAAGATTAAAAGCGGCGAAGAAATCACCATAAATTATGGTGAAGACTGGGAAGACGTGGATTAATTAATTCAGCAGGCAGCGTTAATCCTACAAATTGACTTAATTTTATTGAAACAGCAGCTATATGGAGTAGTTTATGAACACCTCAATGACCATGGCGAGTAAGACAAAGGCACTTTTTGCTACGCTTGTTTTCATCTCTTTATTTCTTGTCGGCTGCAACAGTACCAGCCTGGTCAATCGCTGGAATGATCCGAAATTTACCGGGCCGGCACTGGAAAAAATTCTCGTTATTGGCATCATTAAAGATGATATCCAGAGACGTTCATTTGAAGAAGAATTCTCAAAACTGATTACCAGCAATGGTCTCGCCGGTATTGCAAGTTATACTTTAATGCCTGATTTGCAGAGCGTAGACGAGAAAGAAGAAGTGCTGGCTGTTGTTGATAAAGTAGGCGCCGACGGTGTCATGATCGTGACATTGCAGGGTGTTAGTAAAGAGCAGCGGGATGTTCCACCATCAGTTAACTATATGCCGTCGGCTGGTTTCGGCTATGGTATGTACGGTTATTATGGCATGGGCCACACGGCTGTTTATAGCCCGGGCTATACCGTAACAGATACGGTTGTCAGGCTGGATATTAAACTGTTTGCTGTCAACACTGAAAAAATGATCTGGGCAGGAAAAACCGAGAGCTTCAATCCCTCTTCAGCACAAACTGTCATCAGCGAACTGGCGTCTGTGTTGATGAACGATATGAAGAAGAGTGGGGTGGTTAAATAGATCTCGCGTTTTACGTATTACGGTTTAGGGTTTACGTAACACCTAAACCGTAAAACGAAATACTTTTTTAATTATTCCACCATTCCGGTGCCTATACCTACCGTGCTGAATCCGCCGTCGACATAGGTGATTTCACCAGTAATTCCGGATGCCAGGTCTGAGCAGAGGAAGGCCGCGGTGTTACCCACTTCCTCTATTGTGACACTGCGACCCAGTGGTGCGGTTTTGTCATAAAAATCGATCATCTTTTTAAAGCCTGCAATACCGGATGCGGCCAGAGTTTTGATCGGGCCCGCTGAGATTGCATTGACTCGAATACCATCGGCTCCCAGACTCTGTGCGAGGTAGCGGACATTTGCCTCCAGGCTGGCCTTGGCCAGACCCATCACATTGTAGCCCGGCATTGAACGGACGGCGCCGATATAGCTCATTGTGATTAGTGCCGCATTTCGTCCATGCATCATCTCGCGACCTGCTTTGGCGAGAGCTGTGAAGCTATAAGAGCTGATTTCATGGGCCATATTGAAACCGTCTCGTGTCGTGGCGTCGAGGAAAAGGCCTTTCAGCTCATCCCGTGGTGCAAAGGCAATAGAATGTACTATGCCGTCGAGTCCATCCCACTCCTTGCCGAGTTCAGAGAAGGCGTTGCTAATCTGTTCATCCTCTGCGACATCACAGGGTATAACAATGGATGAGCCGCAGGCTTCAGCGATCTTTTCTACACGTTTCTGTAATTTTTCTGTCTGGTAGGTGAATGCCAGTTCAGCACCCTGTGCGGCCATGGCCAGGGCGGTACCGGCCGCAATCGAGCGGTCACTGGCAACGCCGGCAATGAGTATTTTTTTATTTTCTAGAAATCCCATGATGGTCCCTTTAGTTAATTAAGTGTGAATCCGGTAATAGCGGCCTGTGCGACCCGTCAGCACGGTTACGCTTAAGTTTTTTTAACTCCGTCGCACTGTGACAGTGAATGAATGACGTAAGACAGAGAATTCGGAATTATACCGGTTCAGGACTAATATTTTCATTCATCTTTTCGGACGAAAAAATTGCTGATTAAT
>JASJFV010000334.1:0-3484 GCA_033791885.1 Gammaproteobacteria bacterium
CAAACTCGGGTATGATCGCGAAAAGATGATCGAAGATATCCGCCTGTATTGCTTCATAATTATCCCAGTTGATGTCATTGCTGAAACAGTAGATCTCTATTGGCAGGCCTTCCGCACCGGGCTGCAGTTGCCTGACAATTAAGGTCATGTTGTCATGAATTCTGGGATGCTGCCTGAGGTAATTGCGTATATATGCTCGCAGCGTTCCTATATTCGTCAAATGCCGCTGATTGACATTGGGCTCAGCGGGAGTATCTACATTGGCATTGTAGGACTGCAACTCTACCTGCTTCGACTGTATATAGTCTTTCAGTAAATCGATACCCGCCAGGCGCTCGACATCATCACGAGTAAGAAAGCGAATAGAGTTCAGATCGATATTGATCGACCGCTTGATACGTCGACCACCAGACATTGACATGCCGCGCCAGTTCTTGAACGAGCCTGCAACCAGTTGATGTGTCGGGATAGTCGAGATGGTCTTGTCCCAGTTCTGCACCGTGATGGTATAAAGCGCCACATCGACAACATCACCGTCGGTATCAAATTGCGGCACCTCGAGCCAATCTCCTACACGAATCAGTTCCTGCGTAGTCAGCTGTATGCTGGCCGCAAGCGATAACAGCGTATCTTTAAACACCACCATCAATACGGCAGTAATCGCACCAAGTCCGCTTAACAGAATCACCGGCGAACGATCTATCAACACTGCAATCACTAAAATACCGCCGATGATGTATAGCACAAGCTGGGCCAACTGTATAAAGCCCTTAACAGGCCGGTTGCGTGCATCCTGGCGCCCTTCGTATATCAGATTAACTGCAGACAGCAGGGCTGTCACAGTCAGGGTAACGACCGTGATTATGTAAATGCTGGTCAAATTTCTGATCAAGGTTTCGGCCGCAGCAGGCAGGTCGGGAACGAGTAGAATTCCCTTTTGAATCACCATTGCCGGCACGATATGCGCAAGCCGGCCAAACACATTTTGATCGACCAGCGCATCATCCCACTGAGCGCTCGTTCGTTTGACCGCCTTATGGACCAGCATCAGCAGGATACGTTTGGTAATGAAGTACGCAATGACTGCGCCCAGTATCAGTACCGCATAGCCCGCGATAGCAGGTAATAGCGGGTGAATTATCGCAAGTTGTTCAAACATCAGCGGGATGTACTCTCATCTTTAACCAGCAACCTTTAACGTCAAAGCAATTAGATTAGAGGTCAAATTAATTAAGGGTTCATAATTAGGGGTCAAGCCTATTTTACAATGTAAAGATGAATAATAGGGGACAGACCACAATTTATAATCTTTTTAAAAACGTGGTCTGTCCCCTATTATTTTAGTGAAGCGGCGATCTCATACACCACCCGCAATGTATGACTTTCACCCGCCCCAATTCTCACAACATCTTCCGCCGCATTCGCGGACTCAACACACAGCATCTTCAAGTAACCATCCTTACCCAAATCACCCATTTTCTCAGCCGCTACTTTCCAGGGGTTCCAAACCACCGTGGAACGGCTGCCTTGCTTCTTAATGTTGATCCTGCGCTTGCCGTCATCGATGGCCACGTCATCAGGTGTTTGCAGATATACACGGTCTACTTCCGCGCTTATGGTAATGGGACCGGTTTGTGTTTTCCGTTTAAACCCATCCGTTTTGTCCAGATAGCCCTTGCCTTCCAGGCCAACCACCGTAGTTTTAGACACATCATCAACAATAAAATAAGTATGCAACGCCTGCCCAATCGTCACGGGCTGATCACTATAATTGTGTGTGATGAGTTCAAGGGTTAAGACACGGCCAATCGTTACCCGATACTCAGCCAACGTTGCCAACGGCCACATCTTCTGGAACGTATCATCGAGCAGGCCAGGTTCTAACTTAAAGGTGATTTGTGTTTCACCGGTCGCCAATTGCTGCGTATCGGCAACCTGCCATAACACAGTACGAGCAAAACCATGAGCAGGAAAATCGGTATTCGATTCATGCAGCCCAAACCACGGCCAGCAAACAGGGATGCCGCCGCGCAACGATCTGGCGAGTGCAAACATGGCGTCTTCCGATACCCATATGACTTCCCCACCGCCGGCAGGCACCCAGCTAAGCACATGCGCGCCTTGCAGGCTAATGCTGGCAGTCGCCTGTTCATTCTGTATTTCAGCAACCGGGATATCACCCTTTCCTGCATTGAAGCGAAGGGTTCCGCCACCACTTTCCAATAAAAACTCTTTGTTTAACTGCTCTACGTTGTGAATATTCATGACTGTTGTCTACCACGCTGAGTTAATTATATTAGCTCAATAATAATGGGTGAGCATCCCAGAAAAACAGGGGGCAGACCACGATTATTATTCATTATTTAGCATGCTTAAGATATATCTCGATATCGGAAAACGTGGTCTGTCCCTATTTTTCCTTTACCCGCATCTAGCATTATGTCCCATGCGGCCAACTGAGATATACTTCGCCGTCTATGAAAAACTTTACAATTAAAATAGACGCCATTTCCCAGTTATCACTGGAGATCATGCAGGCAATACTGGCCAGGGATACAGAAGCGCAAAAAATCATGAATGACGATTCTGGACCGCTCGCCCTGGCTTCCGCCTTGTCCGACTTTTTTCAGATCGCCGCTCAGGTGGAAACGGATGAGGCCTATATGGAATCAGATGATATGAAAGAATTCGGTTCGTATGGTCTCGACCTACTGGACAGGCTCGATTTTCTGGTCCGCAAGCTTGAGATCATGGATCAATTGGATATCGTCTCACATGCATTCCCGTCACTGGCAGTCTGGCTCGCACGCCATGACGCCATCATCGAGAATCTTCAGGGTACGGCTGATGGTTTCGCACTGATTGTAAACGGACTGACAGAACGGCAAGATCTCGCCGAGATGTGCCAGATCATGGAAGAAGTCATTGAAGCAGCTTCTGACAAATTGCAAATGGACGATGACCGGAGCAATCCATTGCGCCCCTGGCGCATCATCAACCTTAATTCAGGCATTGCAGCCACACGATCACTGGATCCAGAGTTGATGGAGCAAACTTACGAGAAACTGGGTCGGCGTCTACCCTATGACATGCCGGACTTTCTTGCCGACGGTAAAATGCAGATGATGTCACAGAATGTTCCCGAGGCTGTCAGTGAAGTGATGAACCGGTACGCAGAAAAATGGACGAGCAAACCACCTCACTAGTATTGAGTGTATTAAAGATATCGTAAGACATATCGCCCTCAGTAGTGCCTGTCAGTTCGAAACTGCCGGCAAACACCATGATCGCTGACCACTGCGCAGTCTGACACCACTTCCCTGCCCCCTGCACGCCGACATACCAGAGTTATCCACTACAGCAGCTGCTACAACAGCTGTTTTCCCGTGCTATGACAAGGTGTATTCAACTTCAAAATGATGCCAAGATGAGAATTAATTTGCACCCTCCTGATAAAGGATCGCTTCACATGAAGAGAAGAAGA
>JASJFV010000335.1:0-2789 GCA_033791885.1 Gammaproteobacteria bacterium
CCGTTTCTGACCAATCAGAATAAAAAAATTCAAAAATAAACATTATAAAAAAAGCTTACCTTGAAGGAGGTAAATAATGAAATTAAGATATATTTTGCCAGCTCTGTTGCTGGCAGCTGGCTCTATTGGCCAGGCAGCGGCAGCGACCGGCAAACCCAATATTCTTGTCATCTGGGGTGATGATATAGGCCAGTCCAATATCTCCAACTACACCCGCGGGCTAATGGGTTACAAAACACCAAACATTGATCGTGTTGCAGAAGAAGGCATGGTCTTTACCGACTATTACGCAGAGCAGTCATGTACTGCAGGGCGTTCGTCTTTCATTACCGGGCAGAGTGTTTATCGTACTGGTTTGAGTAAAGTAGGCTTGCCTGGTGCTAAAGAAGGCATGAATGAGAAAGACCCGACCATTGCTGAAATGCTTAAACCTCTTGGTTATGCGACAGGGCAGTTCGGTAAGAATCATCTTGGTGACCAGGATAATATGCTACCGACCAACCACGGTTTCGATGAGTTCTTTGGTAATCTTTATCATCTGAATGCTGAAGAAGAACCCGAAAATGTGGACTACCCGAAGGATCCCGCATTCCGTAAAAAATATGGCCCCAGAGGCGTTATTCATTCCTGGGCAAATCCTGATGGAACACAGAAAATAGAGGATACCGGTCCACTAACAAAGAAACGCATGGAAACCGTCGATGATGAAACATCGGATCGCGCTCTGGAGTTTATTAAAGAACAGCACAAGGCAGGAAAACCCTGGTTTGTCTGGTGGAATGGCACACGCATGCATTTCCGTACTCATGTTAAAAAGGAAATGCGCGGTATCTCAGGTCAGGACGAATATTCTGATGGCATGGTTGAGCATGACATGCATGTCGGTAAATTTCTTGACCTACTTGATGAGTTAAAGATCACCGATAATACTATTGTGATGTATTCAACGGATAATGGCCCGCATATGAATACCTGGCCGGATGCAGCTATGACACCTTTCCGTGGTGAGAAGAATACCAACTGGGAAGGTGGATGGCGTGTCCCTGCAATGGTGCGCTGGCCGGGGCATATCGAAGCCGGCTCAGTTTCTAATGACATCATGCACCATATGGACTGGTTACCAACATTTACGGCTGTCGCTGGTAACAGTAACATCAAGAAAGAGTTGCTGGCCGGTAAAACCGTTGGAAAGCGTAGCTACAAGGTACATCTTGATGGTTACAATTTCCTTCCCTACCTAACAGGCAAGAGCAAAGAGTCTCCTCGTAAAGAGGTCTTCTACTTCTCCGATGATGGTGACATGACAGCCTTGCGTTATAACGACTGGAAAGTGATCTTCATGGAGCAACGTGCAGAAGCGACATTCCAGTCATGGCGTGAACCTTTTGTGACTCTTAGAGTTCCGTTGCTCTTCAATCTCAGACGAGATCCTTATGAGCGTGGTATGGTTACCTCGAATACCTATGATGACTGGTTCCTTGATCGTCCTTACCTGCTTTTACCAGCACAGGACTTTGTAGGGGATTTCCTGAAAACCTTCGTCGAGTATCCACCACGCCAGAAGGCTGCCAGTTTTAATCTAAGCCAGGTGATGGAAAAACTGCAGCAGGGTTCCGGTTCTCAGTAACGGTTCATGTTTTCCAAAGAATGCCGCCCTTGTGGCGGCATTTTTATTCATAATAATATTGAGAAATGAGCATGAATAAATTTACCACTTACAGCTTACGGTTATTAATTACTATCTGTCTGGGCCTTTTTGCTGCCAATGCAGTAGCATCTGATTCATCCGTCTTGCCATCCTGGAGCGATAATACATCCAGGCAAAATATTATCGAATTCGTCGAAGCGGTGACAAACAAGTCCAGTCCTGATTTTGTCCCAAAAGCAGAACGTATTGCCGTGTTCGATAATGATGGGACGCTGTGGTCTGAAAAACCGGTTTATTTCCAGTTACTGTTCGCGATTGATCGTGTAAAAGCACTGGCAACAGAGCATCCGGAGTGGAAAACGACCCAGCCGTTCAAGGCCGTGCTTGATAACGATATGGATGCACTGGCTGATGCAGGTGAAAAAGGCCTGTTGCAGCTGGTCATGGCTACGCATGCAGACATGACTACTGAAGAATTCTCTCAAATAGTCAGTGACTGGTTAGCTGCAGCGCGTCACCCCAAATCTGGCAAGGCTTATACAGAAATGGTCTTCCAGCCAATGCTCGAGGTGCTGACATATTTGCGTAACAACGGCTTCAAGACCTTCATTGTATCCGGTGGCGGTATTGAATTCATGCGTCCCTGGGTAGAAGCGGTTTATGGCATTCCAGCAGAGCAGGTGGTCGGCAGCAGTATCAGGACAAAATTCGAGATGCGTGATGGTAAACCAGCATTAGTGCGATTACCGGAGATCAACTTCATCGACGACAAAGAGGGTAAGCCTGTCGGTATCAATCAGCATATTGGTCGCCGTCCAATCGCTGCCTTTGGCAATTCTGATGGCGACCTGCAGATGCTGCAGTGGACTGCAGCGGGAGAAGGTAAAGGCCTGATGGTTATCATCCACCACACTGACGAGGTGCGCGAGTACGCTTACGACAAAGACAGCCATGTTGGAAGATTAGACAAGGCTCTGACTGAAGCGACCACAAATGGCTGGACAGTAGTGGATATGAAAAAGGACTGGAAAGTTATCTATCCATTTGAAAAACATTAACAGTAAATAACTAAGTCAATAAAACAAAACAACTGGAGAAAATTATCATGACACTAACTAAAAAACTTGGTGCCGAGTTTATC
>JASJFV010000336.1:0-3295 GCA_033791885.1 Gammaproteobacteria bacterium
CAGCGCACCAATATCGTCACCGCCAAACTGCTCTACAATAGCCTGTAGCTTAGCGGAAATATTCTCCAGGGCAGTTTGCCAGTCTGTTTCCTTCCACTCGCCATTTATTTTCAGCATCGGCGTAGTCAGCCGCTGCACGGAATCATTTGCGGTGTAGCTGAAACGGTCACGATCAGACAGCCAGACTTCATTAATTGCTTCATTTTCACGTGGCAGAACCCGCAGAACATCGCCACGTAATGTCTCAACCGTGGTATTTGAACCAACAGTATCATGCATCGCGATACCATCGTGCTCCTGCATTTCCCACTAGCGTGCCCTGAAACGAAAGGGCTTCGACGTCAATGCGCCGACAGGGCAAAGATCAATAACATTACCGGACATCTCGGAACACACCGCCTGCCCCATAAAGGTCATGATTTCGCTGTGTTCACCACGATTAACCATGCCCAGTTCCATAATACCGGCAATTTCCTGGCCAAAACGCACGCATCGCGTACACTGGATACAGCGCGTCATATCGGTGGAGATCAGGGAGCCCAGGTTTTTATCGATGACAACACGCTTGCCCTCAGAAAAACGGGAAACATCCTTGCCGTAGCCTACGGCAAGATCCTGTAGTTCACATTCACCACCCTGATCACAGATCGGGCAATCCAGGGGGTGATTAATTAACAGGAACTCCATGGTGCTTTTTTGTGCATCGCGTGCCAGTTCGGACCTTGTCTCCACCTTCATCCCGTCTGCAACAGGTGTCGCACAGGCAGGCAGTGGTTTCGGTGCATTTTCTACTTCAACCAGGCACATACGGCAGTTTGCCGCGATTGACAACTTTTCGTGATAACAGAAGCGCGGAATATAAATACCAGCGTCATCAGCCGCCTTGATCAGCATTGACCCGGCTTCAGCCTCTATCGTTTGTCCGTTAATTTGTATCGTTGTCATGAGTCGTTTTTTGCCTGATCTCTTTAGACAGCTGCCTTGTTATTGATTTTTGCTTCAAATTCGCTTCTGAACTGGGTCAGAAAACTTGTTACCGGCATCGCTGCTGCATCGCCAAGAGCGCATATCGTCCGTCCCTGTATCTTGTTCGCCATATCGGTCAGCAGGTCAAGATCCTGCTTTTTTCCAGCTCCTGTGTTGATGCGATGAATAACTCGATAGAGCCAGCCCGTCCCTTCCCGGCACGGCGTACACTGCCCGCAGGACTCTTCATGATAAAAGTAGGAAAGTCGTTCCAGCGCATCCACCATATCTGTGGTTTCATCCATGACAATGACTGATCCTGCACCAAGCATAGATCCAGCACCTGAAATGGAATCATAATCCATATCAAGTTCCATCATTACATCGCCGGGCAGAACAGGCACAGAGGAGCCACCTGGAATCACCGCTTTAAGCCTGTGGCCGTGACGAACGCCGCCGGCCAGTTCAAGTAAATCCTTGAACGGTGTACCCATTGGGATTTCATAGTTCCCCGGCTTATTGACATGACCGGAAACGGAAAATAGTTTTGTGCCGCCGTTATTAGGTTTACCCAGGTCGGCAAACCAGCTGCCACCCTTCTCCAGTATTACGGGAACTGAGGCCAGAGTCTCAGTATTGTTAATTGTCGTCGGTCTGCCATAAAGCCCAAACCCGGCAGGAAACGGCGGTTTGAAGCGTGGCTGTCCCTTTTTACCTTCTATCGATTCCAGTAGTGCTGTTTCCTCACCACAGATATAAGCCCCTGCGCCAAGGTGTACGAATAATTCAAAATCGAATCCGGAACCCTGGATGTCAGCACCCAGCAGACCGGCTTCCCTGGCTTCAGCAAGTGCCGCCTCGAAACGCTCATAAGGCTGCCAGAATTCGCCGCGTATGTAGTTATAGCCGACGGAAGCACCGATACAATAACCGGCAATAATCATCCCTTCGATTAACTGATGCGGGTTATAACGCAGAATGTCACGGTCCTTGAATGTGCCCGGCTCACCTTCATCGGAATTACAGACGATATATTTCTGACCCGGGGCGGTTCTTGGCATGAAACTCCATTTTAAACCGGTTGGAAAACCCGCTCCGCCTCGACCACGCAGCCCGGAGGTCTTGATCTCTTCGATAATCACTTCTGCTTCGGTCTTTTCTTTCAGTAGCTTTTTCAGCGATGAATAGCCACCTACCTCAATATAGGTCTGCAGACTCCATGGCTGGTCCTTGCCGAGGGTACGGAAACAGACGAGATTCTGTTTACTTTCATCAATCATCGATCAATCCAGCCCCTCAAGAATTCTGTCGATGCTATCAGTCGTCAGATTCTCGTAATATTCTTTGCCCACCTGCATCATTGGCGCTCCACCACAGGCACCCAGACACTCTACTTCCTTGATAGTGATACGGCCATCCGGCGTTGTTTCGCCCGGGCCCACACCCGTTTTCTTTTTAAGGTGATCAAGCACTTTTTTAGAACCGCATAACTGGCAGGAAATATTCGTACAGACACAGATCTTGTGTTGACCGACATCCTTGTGCTCGTACATGGAATAAAAAGTAGCCACTTCGTAGACATGAATTGCAGGCATTTCCAGTAAATCAGCTATCTCCTGCATAATTTCCTTGCTAACCCAGCGGAACTCATCCTGCACTATGCGCAGGGCAGCCATGACAGCAGACTCTTTACGGTCTGCCGGGTACTTTTCCAGTTCCTTCTCTATCTCAGTTATTGCGTTAGCCGACAAGGTCATTTCGGTCATCTGTCCACTTCCCCAAATACAATGTCCTGAGTACCGATAATAGCGACAACATCTGCCAGCATATGGCCGTTAGACATTTCATCCAGCGCCGACAGGTGGGCGAAACCCGGAGCACGTATTTTCACCCGGTATGGCTTGTTGGCGCCATCAGATACCAGGTAAATGCCAAACTCGCCTTTTGGGTGTTCTACTGCTGCATAGGCTTGACCCTCTGGCACACAAAACCCTTCGGTAAATAACTTGAAGTGGTGAATCAAGGCTTCCATATCATGCTTCATGGTTCCCCGTCTGGGCGGGACTATTTTATGATCTTCCAGCATTACGGCACCGTGATTATTGCGCAGCCACTCGACACACTGGCGAATAATTCGATTCGACTGACGAAACTCTTCAACGCGGACCAGGTAGCGATCATATGTGTCGCCGTTGGTGCCGACAGGAATATCAAAATCCAGCCTGTCATAGACCTCGTAGGGCTGCTTCTTGCGCAGATCCCATTCGACTCCGGAGCCACGCAGCATCGGACCGGTAAATCCAAGGTTTTTTGCCCGCTCAGGCGACAC
>JASJFV010000337.1:0-19563 GCA_033791885.1 Gammaproteobacteria bacterium
CAATTTCACTTTCGGAGTGCTGAGCGGCTACTGCGGCAGCGGGAAAACTTATATTCGTTCCCTGGTCCATTCGCGACTGGACAAGGAGCGTTATATAAGCGTTGTCATCGAAAATTCACTGCTTGACCTGGACGGGCTGCTGCTCGAGATCATCAGCCAGATGCGAGGCAGGCGCTGTGCAGTTTCTGAGTTTCCGGATCGTTACAGTCGTCTCGCAGAGTTCAAAAAATGTCTACAGGAAGATGTTGCAGGCTATGGCCGCCACCTCGTTATGACGTTTGATGAAGCACACCTGCTTGATACCAACACCCTGGAAGGCATTCGTTCTCTTACTAATATTAACAGTCCGCTGCAAAACCTGATAACTGTGCTTCTTGTCGGGCAAGCGGAACTCGAAGGCAAACTAACAGCGCTTCCTGCTCTTGATCAGAGGATTGGCCTTCGAATCAGGCTGTCAAAGCTCGATCTCGCTACATCCATCTCGTACATAAAGCACAGACTGAACATCGCCGGTATTTCTGGCAGGCTAAGTTTCTCGGCAGGTACGTACGAAGCGTTATACAAATCTACTGAAGGAATTCCACGAAAGATAAACAACCTGCTAAAGCTAACCATTGAATTTGCCAGAATAAATATCACTGACATTGATGATGCAGCACTGGCCACAGTTATCAGGGACCAATCACGCGTATCACAGATTGAGCGAGACATTCATCAGGGCTTACTGCCATGACCGATGAATTCCGTTTAAGTCACAGGAAAGAAAACAGTCCTGACACCGGCCATGACGAACAGGGCATGGAATGGGACGTCAGCACTCGTGAAGGAGCAGAACTGAGCGAAAGTCATTCCACGGACAGCTACACCGATGAAAAAGCTTACGCTTATAATGACGACCAAGTCGACAATACGAACAGCGAGTTTCAGCTTGATATACATCGATTTATATCGGGGGTCCTGCAGCGTAAATGGCTGGTGCTGATCACCGCGTCTATGGTGACGGCTGTCGTGCTGGCGATTATTGTATTTGCTATAGACCGCCACTGGCAAGCATCGAGCACATTGATCAAGCGTTCTCACCAGGACCGCCTGACTCTCGCCGAGCGGGACCCTTTCAAGTCACAGGACTATAACCTGGCGACCTTGCTCGATGCCCTGAAGCTTCCGAGTTCAATGGAAAAAGTACGTGACACGCTAGGCTTGAATACCAGCATCACTACCCTTGCAAGGGCAATTGAAGTTGCTCTCGGTCGCGATTCTAAAATCATCAATCTGAAAGTTACCTGGGACGACCCTGAAATCGCTGCAAAGGCCGCGAATATTGTTGTTGATATTTTCATTGAGCGCACCCGTGGATTGCTGCGTGATGATGCGAATACCGCATACAACTACTATTATGCCCAGCTGGAAGAGTCGCGCTCGAAGGCCAGGCAATTATCCGCAAAGGTCCTCGAGTTCAAGCAGAAAAACGGCATATCCGACCTCGATGCTGAAACCAAGGTCATCCTGGAGGAAATGTCGAGGCTGCAGGGCGAGTACAACACTAAACTGGCAGAAACGGGTGCACTCAGAGAAGCAAAAAAACGCCTGATCGATGCCATCGAAAAAGAACCCGAGCAGGTCATCACCTACACCATATACAGAAGCCCGTTAAAAAACCGGCTCGCCGGCTATGAATGGGAACTTCGTGATGCACTCAGCAAATATACCAGTGAAAATCCGAAAGTCATCAAGTTGAAAGAACGTATCGGTGTATTGAAACAGATGATCGAACAGAGCAGTGACCAGGCAGTACCGGAAAACACCTATGCGCCGAACACGAAACTCGAAGAAATGGAACTGCGCCTGCATCAGATCACGGATGACATCAAACTATATGAAGTAATGGCAGAGGCGCTGAAAGATACAATTAACGGGATGGATAACAAACTGGCTGTGATCGCATCCCACGACAAGGAATTCATGTTGCTGAGAGCCCAGCTTGATGGAATGCTAAAGCTGGAAAGTCAGCTGGCACATCGGGTTGAGGAAACACGCCTTGCCATGCAGCGTAACGAAGCGAGTTTTGATGTCGTCGAACGAGCAACACCACCGTCTGATCCTCAGCCATCAGGTCGCAAATTACTTGCTGTGGTAGGTCTTTTCCTCGGTATTGGCAGCGGCCTGTTACTGGCCATATTGCTTGAATTAAAAGACCCGTACCTTAGATCTAAGCGCGACGTGATAAGGATCAGCGGCGACGGTATCTGCCTGGAAATCCCTGCAACTAACAATCACGAATCGGAGCTTGTAGATATTGATAACCCGATCAATAGAATTTCCAACCTCTATCGAAGCCTGATCAATGACATCGATGCGAGTGACAGCTCCGCTAGTAAAGTCACAGGCATCGTCAGCGTTGAAGCAAAGGCCGGTCGATCACTGGTCGCTGCCAACCTTGCCCTGGCACGCTGTATCAAGGGACAGAATACACTCGTTGTCGATGCGGATCTGCGTGCTGATATCGATTTCCGGGTCGGGACTCTACTTGGTGCCAGCAACAGCACAGCAGGCCTTTATGAATATCTTGTTAATGGTGCAGCTTTGCAGATCAACAAGTTGGACAGCAACAAGCCGGATATTATTACTGCAGGCGTCTCGATAACGGATAGCGAGGGATTGCTTGCGCTGCCGCGAAAAGACCTCCTGTCACTGACCGGCAGCAGCAGGACGGACCACTACAGGATATACGATTTACCACCGCTGCAGGGGCTTGAACCCGCTATTGAACTGGCCAGCCAGATCGGGCGCGTGATAGTCGTCACACGAAGCGGACACACGCGTCGTGATGATTTGAAACAGTGCATCGAACAGTTGAACAAGAGAGGCATAGAGGTGATCGCGAGTGTTATTCTCGACGTTACTGCCGACCGCCTCGAGTCAGCAGGCGTCAGCCTGGAGCCATCTGGTGCACAAGAGAATTCACTGAAAGGAGTATCTGTCCATGCATAACTTACGTTCAATCCTGGTCTCTATGATTCTTTCCATCTCCGTTGCCGCCTGCAGCAGTACACCTGCGATCAACCAGCTTCCAGTTGATCCTGCGACTAACTCTGAATCAAGAGATGTCAAAATTGCTCTCCCGGCCTTGACCGCTGACGAACAGATAACAAAGCTGCAGGGAATGACTGCAAACGATAAATATATTCCGACACTCGGGCGCGGTGATATCCTCAATGTGTCTGTTTACGACGAACCCGACCTGACGATAAATAGCATACCGGTCAGGCCCGATGGCCACATTTCATTTCCCCTGGTAGGCGATGTCCTGGCAGAAGGTCTGAGTGTGACTCAACTCAATGAAGAACTCGCCAGCAGACTGTCTCGCTACATACTTTCTCCAAAAGTATCGGTCATCGTACAGGAATTCAACAGTCAGCAATTTACAATTTTTGGTGAAGTCGTAAGACCCGGTGTATTTCCATTGAAAACAGAGATATCGATTACGGATGCACTGGCTGGAGCCGGTGGACTGAACAAAGGACAGTTCAGAGCGACATCGGTTGAGCTGGCTGACCTTACGCACGCATTTATCGCAAGGAATGGTGAGGTGCTACCGGTAGACTTCGTCCGCCTGATTCGGCAAGGTGACCTTCGTTATGATATTTCCCTGCAATCGGGTGATTACATATATATACCTTCCGGTCTGTCAAAAGAAGTTTATATCCTCGGAGAAGTCAACAAGCCTATGCTGTTTGCTCACAAGGAAAATATGCCGATGTCGCGGACGCTTGCCCAGGCGGAAGGCTTCACCCCAGATGCCGACCTCAAGCGTATTCACATCCTTCGTGGCTCATTGCATAACCCGGCTGTAACGATGATCAATTTCAAGGAAGTGCTAGCAGGCAATGCGCGTGAAGTAGCCCTTCAACCCGGAGACATTGTCTATGTTCCTCCTACAGGGCTTACCAGCTTTGCCCGGGTTGTCGACAAGATCTTTCCCACTATCCAGGCATTACAGGTGGGTATTATTCTCGGAGACACTGTGAGCAAATGATACCCTGGACATGATTCATTTATTTACGATGCGACCGGCTGTGGCTGTCATCCTGGCAGTCATCAGTTTGCTGACAGTCTCTACATACATAGCATCAGCTGACAGGCAGTCTTTAAAGAACAACCACTGGTCAGGAGGCGGTGTAGGCATCACTTCACCAGTGGCTGCATGCAGGGACGATACATCATGCCAGCTTATACGTGGCAAATACCCTCTTCTCTATATCCAGTTCATGTCATCCTCCTCCCTGCTGCTGGTATTTGCAGAAAACGACAACCTCTCGAGGTCAGTAAAAGGATATCTATTGTCAACCATCGGTGACGATGCTGAAAACAGCAAACAGGTCCCACAGAAAGTCGGATATTCGAGTGCCTTGGTTGGTTTCAACAGCAAGCAACAGCCGTTAACAGAGCATAGAGTTTACCTGGAATTTCAGACTCCGATGAAAGCAGGGCATCGTTACAGTCTGGAGTTACCCCGGCGAATGCCGGGCACAATCACCTTCCTCTATGCCGAGGATACCGTCTCGCCCTCAATCCAGGTTAACCAGGTAGGCTACCTTCCTGCAAGCAGGAAAGTCGCATTTATTGGCAACTGGCTTGGTGATGCCGGTGCAATGCACGTCAGTCAGAAAAAATTTCAGGTAATCAACTCATCGACCGGAAAACAGGTCCTCGAAGGGATTGCAGAAAAAACCTTCATAAATGACACATGGAGTGGAAATACCATTTACCAGGCGGATTTCAGCAACCTGCAGTCAGCGGGAAAATATTACATTCAGGTGGCAGGCATCGGTCGTTCCGACACTTTCGAAATCTCAGGCGATGTTTTTGCGGGCGTATTCAGAAAAACTTTTCGCCTGTTCTACCATTCACGGAATTCTACTGCTATCCAGCAACCCTACGCGGACAACGGATTCGAAAGGTCATCGGGAATCGCAGACAGGCTAAATGGGTATATCTATCCGACTATCCTTACCGGGGACTCGAAAAGCAACGCTTCAACAGAAAAATATCGTCCTATACGCGGTGGCTGGTTCGACGCCGGTGATTACGGCCAGTATGTCGTCAACGCGGCACCGGTATGGCACTTCTTTTCTTCAGGATTTGATATTAACAGCGATGCGCTATCGCTTGACGATACCCGCATACCTGAGAGCGGTAACCGTATACCTGACATGATCGATGAACTTGAATGGGGCATCACATGGCTACTTGCCATGCAGGATCAAACTGACGGCGGTGTATTCTCCCGGCTTGTGCCACTGCAATGGGATGACAGGCTTCCCCAGGAGGTAGACAGCCCAAGGTATTTCTTTGAAAAAACGACACACGCCACTGCATCATTTGCGGCGGCAACTGCGATACACGCTCGGCTAATTAAACGTACTTCGCCAGGCAATTCGGCAAATATACTAAAAGCAGCGGAAAGCGCATGGGAGTTCTTGCAAAAGTCTCCCCCGTGGCCTGCTGAGGGTGAAAAGTATCAAAATGCTAAAGGCGTGCACGCCGGCGAATACCCCGACTCATCATCGCTGGACAACCTCCTCTGGGCATCTGCGGAGTTATACAGGAGCACCGGCAGGAGGAAGTATTACGATGTATTCAGCAAGCTCTTCAGCCAGATTGATATCGATCCTACAGCCTATGTCAGTTTCAAGGAACAGGCACTGGCCGGATGCTGGGCCATGCTTATGGCAATGCAGGATGGACTTTCAGTTGACTCCGACCTTGCACGGCAGTTACAGGACAATATCCTCAGCAGCGCGGAATGGCTGATCAGGAAGTCTGATGAAAACCCGTATCGGGCGGCAGTACATCAATACAAGGGATTTACAGGATGGGGCTCTTTCGCCCAGTCAACACGTGCCGTCATCCCTTTGTTGCAGGCGTACCGCCTAAGCGGGAATGAAAAATATTCTGCCAGGGCAAAAGAAATGGCCAATCCGCAGCTTGGGGCTAACCCGCTTTCGATCAGTTACATCACCGGTGTGGGCAAGCGTTACCCGCGTCACCCGTTATCGAAACTTTCCAAGTTTGACAATCTCGAGGAACCGCTGGCGGGCATCCCGGTGAACGGACCACATTTCCATCTTCCCGAATTATGGCCATCAACCAGGATGGTAAATGCCGCCTACTACCCGGCTGAAAAAGTAAAATCGGTGACTGATCAAGGGAGCGCTTCCGATGAAGATTTCAGTGTGGCATATCCGGTACTAAGACGTTATGTGGATTCATCACTTCTACCGCCTATGTCCGAGCCGACGGTATCTGAATACGCACAGACCGCAGTTGCATATGCTCTGCTTGCTGCAGATGCAAAGTAGTCCGGCATATTATAGTTACAGCTATAACTCCTGGTCAGGCATAGCGTCCCCAGGCACACAGGTACAGTTCAACGGATTCCGACCAGCTTCTTTTCATTTCAATTCCGAGAGGAACGGTAAAATTGCGCGGGATTTCCGAGGTCGCCTGTGTACAGCTTAATAAACCGGGTAATACTGCGATCAATCTTTCACGTGGGTAAAGAAGTGACCAGTGCAGATGCCTGAACGAATGGCTGATGCCAAAATCGCGGACCGAGATCAGCAGGTTTCTTAAAATACTGGATGACTCGAGCTGCCCCTTGGGTACGTCCGCGCAGGAGTATCTATTCCAGTCAGAAACCTCTGTACCAAGTCGTCTTGATTCAAAATATGAAAGAGTATTAAGCCAGCAGTTCAGCACCCTGTTTTGCCATGTTTTCAGGTTTTTGCCCATATCTGAATCATGGTCAGGATGAAACTTCTGCTCGACAGCCGTTCTATAAAGATCAATAAAATTCTTTACCGGTAAATCGTTGAGTTTTTGTATACGCCTGAGCTTTTCCAGATATGAGGGATGATAACTGTCATTGGCTGCCAGTAGTGCATCTCCGCAGGCAAGCACGGCTTTGTAGAGGTACTTGAAAAAGACCGCACGATCGGCCTCCTCCATGTCTTCTCCTTTACTTGCCAGTTGCTTAGCATTAAGAAGCAATAGTGCTCCACGATTATTCATCAGGCGAACGAATTCACCCTTATCAAGTTGATCAAATGGCATTGCAGGCATTGACCTCAATACTTGCGTCTCGCCGGCAACAACGCGGTGACCCCACTGCATTTCAGAGTGCATGAGCGTGAACGGCAGTTTGTTCAGTTGTTCACTGCGCAGCACAGCAAGATCCACTTCTACACCAATCTCCTCGCTAAGCCGGTGTGCGAGCGGCTGCAGCTGTTGCTGCAGGCGGCGCGCCTTTCTGTGAGACATTCCACGGACAACCAGGAAGTAGTCATAGTCGTTGTATGCCGCCGGTTTGCCGTCAACCCAGTGATAGCCACCTTCTCCGCGTCCATAGCCGCCGATAAGAACAAGTGCCACAAAACAATCCTCGGAGACAGAAGCACAGACTTCGTCACTTATGGTTGCCTGGTCTGTGGCTATGCGCAATTCGACTTCATTTGTACCATCTAGAGTATACTTTTTCATTTCCCTTCCCATTATTCCGTTACTGCCGTTAACATTTTTTCGCCATTTTTCTGGCCACGCCACCTGGCCCATTTTTGCGTCAGGCGCAGAGGCACTGTATGCAAAGCAGCATCGACCGACCGTTGTTCTGCGGCCCATCTGAGATCGCGTATTACTTCCGCGAAAAAGGGCATTAAAAAAGTACGTCCCCAGTGCAGTTTCAACTCGCCTCGCCGAAATATCCAGGCCTCTGCACTGCCTTCACCAAAGTGACGTCGGTAAGACTGTTTCAGCGTATAGTTATGCGAATGGATAGCGACGGCGTCTTTTGCATATTGCACCCGGTAGCCATCCAGTTTCAGACGATAAGACCAGTCGATGTCTTCAGAGTACTGAATCCTGGTCTCGAAAGGCTTCTTCAGCAGTACACTTCTTCTCGCGGCAGAATTTGCCATGGAAAAGAAATGCAGCCAGCGTGATGCTTCCAGACCATCGCCAAATGCCCTTTCTGTGTCTTTCACAAACAGGCTGCGACAATCCATACGTCCAGTTTGCCGGCCGTATACTGCTCCGACTGTCGGGTCATTCAACGGGTCAATTAATTTTTCAAGCCAGTATTTATCCGCTGGCGATGCATCAGAGTTCAGGAAAACGAGAATGTCAGCATCAACGCGTGCTACCGCATCGTTGAGAACACGCCCCGGGTTATAGATGGTGGAATCATTAAGTATGATCCTTTCCTCGGAGTTGTATTCTCGTATGATGTCCAATGTGCCGTCGGTGGAGCTCGAATCGAAATTCCACAGCTCGAAATCCTCAATCGTCTGGCGAAAAACCATATCCAGAGTTTGCCTTATTACATCTCGGTCATTATACGAACGCATGATAATTGCTATTTTTTTCTGATTAATCTTCATGATTATTTCCTCGGTAAAATTATATGTTTCATCCTCTGGCATGCTGAGGTATACGATTGCCTGGCCTCGTCGGCCGGTGTTGAATACGTTGCCGTTGCCCACCCCGTTGTGTATTTGGGTGTCTCTTTCTTTTCAGACTAAGAGCTTGTCTTTGTATACGTGGCAAGGCGGCCAGAAAGCCGGCAAGCATAAAGAACTCGACAGTCAGGTAGGTCTGGCGAAATGCCCATTCCAGCATTGACTGTATCCACAGCGCGGCCATTGCAGCGAAGATACCGATTGCGATGTGTGAAACCATTGAGTCATGCCTTCTTAGAATAATGCTGGCCGCCATCCACTGAAAACGAATGATCATCAGTAGAAAGACAAACAACCCAATCCACCCCATCTCGGCTGCATGCAAGAGATAGATGTTGTGCACGATGCCGCGGTCGACCTCCAGTGGTACATAGCGTGAGAAACTGGTGTTGTTAACAGCGTATGAATAGTTATTGATGCCTACACCCAGCCAGCCGGAACCGGCCATCGCAACCGCTGCATTATTTGCCTGATGACGGCTCAGCTCGGCATTTACCGGCGCAGTCTCAAAGCGCTTGATAATCGAGGGCGTAACTTTGAGAGCGACAGGAAGTGTCAGCAGAAACAGCAAACCGATAATTTTCAATTTCGCAGGGCGGGCACGATCATAAGCCGAAAGGAAAATAACCATTGCATAACAGACTACCATGACCACCAGAGCACCGCGTGAAAACGTCGCGAGCACTATCAGTGTACCCATGCCAAGTGCAGACCAGTAAACCAGTTTCTGGCGGCCTTCTGCCCTGTCATTTATGATGAATGACAGAAACACCATATTGATCATATTGATATACATGGCGAGAGTATTTGAATGTGGTAATGAACCCTGTGCGCGATACATGACAGACAGCCTCTGCTGTATGACCAGCATGAATTCAAATGCGACGATCGATGCGAGGATCATGAGAAAAAAACGCAGGTCTTTTTCTGAGCGCAGATAATTGTAGGCAACCCAGTAGACCGCCATTGCACGGACTATCTTGGAAACGCCGAAAGCACCGTACAACGGAACATAACTGACAAATAAAGTCGCCAGCGCAATCATCAGGTAGACAATCATCAGAGTGGAATTAGGAGGCAGAATACTGGGTCTTTTGTTTCGCCACCGTGGTGACAGTGTCATTACCAGAATTAAGGAGATCACCATCCAGTCAGTAACACCGAACTCGAATCCGCGGGTATCACCTCGGTACAATTCCATCGACAGTATATTTATGTCGACCAGGTAGCACGTCGAAAAGAATGTGCCTGCGACCAGCAGCTTTTCTGCCCACTGATATCTGATACCGGCCCAAACAGCAGCCGGTATAAAACAAAACGTTAGTCCAAGAAATAGATAGTGCTTTAGTTCCATATGTGCAGATCACTCTAATCATTCACGATGCTTCCTTTGCTGTCTGCAAGATGCATGCCTGATCCGCGTAACAGGTATATTTAAATGCTTAACCGCATAACAATGGGGAAGATAAATGGAATTTTTACTAATTCTGCTCGGTATCCATTCCTCTTCCTCCTGCACAATGCAAAGATCAAATTCAACTCTGTGCAAAATGCAAAGCATCATGCGAATAAGGTGCTAAGAAGTTTAAACATAAGAGTTCAAAGCAACCGAGTATTGTCCCGTTAGCAACCCTATCTTGACCTGGTTATAACCTTATATTCCTGTTTTTATTAATTAATATAGCGCCAGGGGAAAATAATTAGATTTTTTTCAATGATTGGCATCAATCTTGTAATGACTAATGCAGACGAACAATTCTATGGGTAATAGCAATGAGCAACACACTTATAAACATTGACGAATTCAATGGAGAACACACTCCATCGAGTAAGTCCGATATCACAGTAAAGCAAAAGTTCAGCGGACAGCGTGTTGTTGACATCTTTATGTCGCTGACGGTCGTAGTTTGTTTGAGCCCTGTCATTCTTGCCAGGGGGTTACTTGGTTTCATTAGTAGTGGGCACCTGTTATCAGCGCCATCAAGCACAGATACCAAAACCCCACCACGATTTGCCGGCGACTATGCCGGGGCAGGTCTTGCCGGCCTGTTTGGCGTGCTCATCGGGAACTTCACGATAGCCAGTGAAAACAATGATGGAAATTCCACTCCGGCTATCTTTACTGCCCAGAAGCTCCGCAGCAGTCTCGGTGTCGAATACCTTGAAAACGAAAACACAGAAGCGGGCTCAATATCCAGACCATGGAGTTTTAAGAAATACTTATCGATTAGCGGCCGTTCATTGATAGCCGGCATTGTATCACCGGTTAAAAACCTTGAATCACCGCAAGATTTTCACCTGTTTGGTATAAAAATAACCAATACGACGATGAACGATTGTGTTGAGTGGATTCTCGATTGCGTTAGTAAAAAGCAGCAGACTACGATCGGCTTTGTCAATGCAGATTGCCTTAACAAGGCTTACAGTAATGAGAAATATCATCTGACATTACGTCAGTTCAATCGCGTTTACCCGGACGGCATCGGCGTCCGCCTTGCATCCCAGCTGTTCAACAACGGACTTGTTGACAACATCAACGGTACCGATCTATTTCCGTTAATTTGCGAGCGACTCGCTCAAACCGAACATAGCATATTCCTACTCGGTGCCGAGCCTGGTGTAGCGGACGCTGTTGCAGAAAATATGATCCAGAAATATCCGGGTTTGTCCGTTGCCGGTGTCCAGGATGGATTCTTCGACAGTAGCAGGGAAAATGAAATTATAGACATCATCAACGAATCCGGTGCCAGTGTTCTTTTCGTTGCATTTGGTGCACCGAAACAAGAGATATGGATTGAAGAAAACAAGGATCGACTGAACACAACAGTTATGTTTGGAGTTGGTGGCTTATTTGATTTTTATTCGGGACGTATCAGCAGAGCACCCCTGTGGCTTCGCGAGACAGGTCTGGAATGGGTCTGGCGCCTGATTCAGGAGCCGGGCCGTATGTGGCGACGCTACCTGATTGGGAACTTTGTTTTCATGAAGCGCGCATGGCAGCAAAAAAGACGTAATGGAGCGGTTTCACGTACTTTGAACGTCACACCGGCAGAAGAGGCCAGCCTGCTCTCCCATTATGAAAAACTTGACCAGCTTGCACCAGCCAGAATACGTATTCTTCAACTGCGCCGCATTCTCTGGAACCTTGCGAAGATAGGTGGACAAACAATCAAGCGTTTAATTGATATTGTTATATCAGCGAGCCTTCTTGCTCTTCTCTCACCACTATTCTTTTCTGTCGCACTGTTCATCCGAGTCGAAAGTGCGGGGCCGGTGTTCTATTCGCAGACCCGGGTAGGTTTTCGCGGCAGGCTGTTTCGTTTGTGGAAATTCAGGTCAATGTATATCGATGCTGATCAGCGCCGTGCAGAACTTGAAGCAGAAAACGAAATGGAAGGTGGAGTTATTTTCAAAATGAAAGACGACCCTCGCATCACCCGGACTGGACGTATCATTCGCAGGCTATCAATCGATGAGCTGCCTCAGTTATGGAATATTCTTAAGGGTGATATGTCGCTGGTTGGACCAAGGCCGGCCCTGCCGTCAGAAGTCGAAATGTATTCAATTGAGGAACGCGTAAGGTTGTTTTCGAAACCAGGCCTCACATGCATCTGGCAGGTTTCTGGCCGTTCCGATATTCCTTTTCCACAACAGGTACTCCTTGATGAGGAATACCTGTATAGCCAGTCTTTATTCACTGATTTCAGTTTATTACTCAAAACCATACCAGCTGTTTTAAGTGGTAAAGGTGCTTACTAAAACAAGAGGGTTTAGCTATGCATGCAATCGTTCTAACAGATAATCAAGATGTAGACCTGGGGCCGCTGAACGAACAAATTCTATTTCCTCTACTTCCTGTAGCAGGAAAAACGATTGTCCTTCATGTGCTTGAACAGCTTCATCGATCTGGCATCCGATCAGTAACAGTCATTTCACGCGATTCACATTCTGAACTGGATGCTGTAATCGATACAGGGCCATTACTTGGCATGTCGGTGTATTTCACCAATCAAATGCCTGATTTTCGTCGTATGGATGACAATATCCTGGTTATTGGAACCAGTCAGCTTGTTGACTATAACTGGGAATACGTGGAAGCAATGCATTCAAACACGCACAGTTACGGCGTTACCAGGCTGGTATCGTCGCCATCTGAAACCCTCGGCTATTTGCTGCGTGCACACAGCACGGTGATGATCCCGGACACCTGGGGTAATAATAACGATTGCAAGAATACTGTGACGCTGGGTTTACCCAAAATATTAAAGCTGAACTCTTTATCAAACTATGTAGATGCAAACTTTAAACTTTTACATGGAGAGTACAACCACCATCATCCTGCAGGTCGTGAAATAAGTCCGAATTTATACATTTCGCCGAAAGCACATATTTCCAGCAAAGCACTGGAAACTGAGCATGCATATGTCGGTTCACATAGCCGTGTGGACAACCGTGCCAGGTTATCCGGTGATGTTGTTATTGGAGACAATGTCCTTATCGACAAGGGTGCATGTATATCAAACAGTCTCATTATGGATGGAACATACATAGGTGCAATGACAAGCGTTGATAACGCCATTGTAAAAGGGAACATGCTGATCAAGGTCGATAGTGGCCTGTGCCTGACCATTGATGACCCTGTGCTTCTTTCGTAAGCAGTTTAACTAACTAAAGAATCAGAGGAGTAAATAGAATGATACCAGTAATTTTATCGGGTGGAAGCGGTTCTCGGCTCTGGCCAATGTCAAGAAGAAACAGGCCAAAACAGTTTATTCCCGTGGTAGGCGACCAGACACCTTTCCAGGCGACGGACATCATCACAATAGGTTTATACAGTTTATGAACACACAACTAAAAATATCATCTCCGTTGAACCGGTGTACAGGCTCTGCTGTCCTCGGTTCTGTTTTGCTGCTTGTCGCGACTTTCTTTGTAAGTACTGCAGCCAGAGCTGAGGTACCAACGATTCTCACGGATACCATCAAGTCTGGAAGCGGCACGATAAATATCTTGCAGGACGTTACCACAAGCGAGCTTGATGGCGCGCTAAGCGACGGCACTATGTTTCTTGGCGTTGACCTCAACGAGGATGCGTCAGGACTTGAAAAGTCAACGTCACAGGGTGTCGCTATCAAGGAAGTTGAACTGGTCCTGACCACGACGGAAGGGACATTTTCCTTTACAACTTTCTACACCAATACCACTGCCATGATACTGGAACAGGGGGCAACTGAGAGCAACGAGTATCACACGCTTTTTGGTGAAACCGGCAGCAGCCAGATATCCAGTTCGACTGAAGGGTTTGACCTCGCCTCATTTGATGACGTTATCGAGGTTCGTGACATTAGTTACACTGGCGACATCCTGGATGCACAACTCAATGTCACTTTTCTTGATACCGCGAAAAAAGCTGGCGATAACGAATCCTTCTTTGACTATTCTGCCGGCTTCGAAGACTTTGCCATTTTGTCTGAGACGGATGCCCAGACGCTTGATAATGCCGACATAGGTATCGACGATGCACCGACGACCATCTCATACACGGCAACAGCGCCTAGCGGTGGAGATATTGCAGCGCCAAGCGGAGCACCCGAGCCACCCTGGCTACTGCTGGGTGCTATACCTGCCCTGCTCTTATCAAGAAAAAAACGACAAGCAAACTGAAAAGGGTAATTACGGAGATGAAACACCTGAAAAATACACGACGCTTTGTAACGATCACTTCGGGTATTACGATTATGGGCATACTCATGATCGTAATATTAAGTAAACCTGAAGGTCTGGACAGCAGCACAGTCCAAGATCAATACATGCAGAATTCTCCGCTCGAAAAGAAAACAACAGAAATAACGCCAGCACAGCTCAGTGCCATGCGCTGGAATGACCTGGCTAAGGTTGTTTCGGAGATAACGGCGAACCCGGAAAAAGTCCGCCATGTAACCAGGTTAATCGACGATATCAGCACTCCAGTCACCCTATACCTTCAGGCATTGCTGCTGCTGTCACAACGCCAGCCGAAAGAAGCTATGAGCGCGTTTGATCAAATTGAAATTAATGCGATTCCAGCGGATTTCCTGTATGCACCACACCGGCTGCACCAGGCAACAAAAGGAAATATAAACGATAAATACCTGTTGTTGCTGGAAAAAGCCGTTAAGGAAAATAAAACCTCGGCATTAATTAAAGCACGCGTTCTGGCCGCAAATGGTAATCTCGAAAATGCTTTTTCCAGCTACCTGAAATCAGACCCGGCCAGTTGGGCAAGTTATGATCTCAAGTTATTCGGTAGCATCGGTAGCAACCAGGGACTGTCGGTTGACCTGGCAAGAATGATCACTGGTGCCATCGCATCAGGGCGCGTTAAAACAGGTTTGCTACCGCAGCTGAAACAAATTGCCAATCAGCCAGTCAGCAATTCTGAAATTGCGGGTTTTGAAGAACGCATCAAGAATGCGATTAGAAAGAATACACCTGAAGGCAGAATTGCGATCGAATCGGCAAAGACGCTACTTCGTGACCGAAAAATCTTTATAAGCAGGCAGTATCAAAAGCTCATTGAACTTTATCTTACGGCTGAACCAATAAAACTGGCAACCGAAACAGTTCTTCTTTTATTCCTTTCATCAGTTGATCAGAGCAACCTGCAGCAAGCTGAAACATGGGGACAGGAATTAAAACGACGACATGCAGAAGCTGAAGTTAAAGTGTGGGTAAACAAGATGATGGCATCGCTGTAATGATTCGCAACCTGATCATTATCTCTGCCATTTTTGCCCTCCTGCAGCTGGCTAACCTGACAGAACTCCTTTCATATCTATCGCGTCCATTAGTGACTGGAACAGCATCACTTTTTGGCATTGATGCCTTTAATCGCGGCACTGATATCGTACTTGGTAATGTTGTATTGCCCTGGACCCAGGACTGCTCGGGTGTCAATACACTAATTATACTGTGGGGTGTCACGCTATGGGCAAATCGTCACAAGAACCCGGACCGGGTACTGATCTACAGGTTAATACTTTGTATTCCGGCTGCACTGATCGCAAACATGCTGCGAATTTTTACTTTAGCCGGGTACAGGTACGTGTTCTATCCAGCATGGGAAAGTGAGGAACTGCACTATTTTGTCGGCTTCCTTTGGCTGATTCCCTTCCTTTTTCTGTTCATAGATGATTTTCGCCGAATGAGCCGCTCACGCTGGATCGAAATATTACATCTTAGTCTCGTCCTCGCCCTGATTGCTCCTGCTATCTTTTCTCCAGGTGGGAGCCTGGTGGCGCTCTCATCTCTTTTCTACCTCGCTCATACACAATCAAATAATGCCATTTCAGGAAAAATGGCAATAGCATACCTGGGCTGGATAGGCGCTGCGTTTTTCATTGCATGGTCCAGCATGGAGTCATTATGGATTCCGTGGCTGCTGCTGTGCCCGAGACTTGCGCCGTGGAAAACTGTGTTTTCATGGACAGGCCTGGTAATACTATCAGGAACCGTTCCTATTCTTGCCATGCATACTGAATGGCAACTGATAGTCGGGATCGCCCTTGCGTACAGAATAATGCTGATTATTCGAGGCCGTCAGCAGAAATTGTCTGTAGATACAGTCGAACCCGGCAACGTAGAGCTGCCATTACTGGTACTTCTCAGCCTGGCCCCGTTCAGTCTGTCTGCCATTATTGGCCTGGCGCATCCAGTTGAATTGCCTCCTTCAGGATATATGACAAGACAAATCACGACGAACAGCTACCAGGTAAATCTTACAGGTCAACCGGCAGATATTCGCATGTACTGGTATGGCGCATACGGCGATGGTCGTCATCACTCATTGGCATCATGCATGCGTTTCCGGGGCCTGGAACTGGAAACTGCAGCAGAACACACCGGTGTTATGACAGGTGGAAATATGTGGATGAAGGACTTCTATATCCATGATGGGAAACTGTTCGAAAACTACAGTGACTATCTGCTTGCAAGCTTTTCTCCTTTCTCTCCACCCGGTGTGCATATCATACTTGATGCACCTGCGGATTCGATGAGCGCCTCCTATTTTTCAAATAAAAGTGTTGAGTTAGCTACCCGTATTTACACCTCGTACAGGGACAGAAGTGTACAGCTTGCAAACAAAAGAAAGCCTCAGAATTCAAAGTCAATGTAGCACAGGTATTTCGTATGCTATTGATAGTACATATTCATGACTAAGGGCTAAGAAGTAAAGAAGAAAGTAAAAGGCAGGACTTGACGGTTTATGAATCACCATCAGTTCTGACATATCCCACAGCAAAAATATTTGGTATCGATAGGAACATGTCCCCAGCGACGAGGTTCGAGTTCCTTTGCTGAGGAAACATTGAGCAAAACAGTTCATGATAAAATTACATACAACGGCAGTCTGCATGTTTTCAGGATATAGCCTGTTTAACCTGCATGCCCGCTACCGGGAGTTAACTAGTGTCTTCTATGCTGGATTTTTATCAATGTGCTTATGTCCATGCCTTTTACTGTGATGCATTAGACCGGTTGCAAGCTTCGCGGCGAGAGAAACAAAAACACCAATACCAATGAAGGTATAGATGACCGTGAATATCTTTGAGATGTCAGTTGTCGGTGTCAGGTCACCATAGCCAATAGTTGTCATTGTCATATGGTACAAAGGAAAGCCAGGCAGAAACGGTCATTCAGTCTGAGAATGTCGAGATAGCCAGCTTAATGTCTCTATCGACTTTCGTGAGCGGACACCTAGTCAAACTTAGTTCAAAAGATGCATGGGTGAGCCAAACGCCTGGTAGCTAACCAGGCAGTCACCTTGTTTGTATCGGGAATTACGGCACAGGGCATGCAGAAAACAAAAAAGACCTGGCAGATAACTGCTATGCCTTTGTCTTGTATGGCCCACCCGCAGTGATTAGAATACCCAGCCGCCTGATTATTAGCTTTAACTATAGGCCATAAGTTAATGTATTATATAGCTATTAGGTGGCGCATTTCGTTGTATTCTTCACTGTTGTGCATAACTACTTTCGGCAAAAGCCCGGCAGATAAATGAAACAGAATATCTACACTGTTACGTACCCTACTCCTGCTTAACGGATTTCAGCTATCGAGACTAAGCAGGCAAAGCCTAAAGAATTCACTAACGCCTTGGAAGTCTGCAAAGTAGAGATTTTCACAATATGGTAAATTATTTCAGTTCAGGTGCGGGTTCAATCTGTCCTTCATGGAAACGTGCCTCGATTTTCGCTTCATACTCATTGCAGACGCAGAGATACTCGAATACGAAGGTAACAATCGACCCATATCATCCAGTAAGATACAGAACAATAGTATTCTTCGCCTACAGATAATGAATTTCATAGTCTTCACATTATTGATAACAGCCGCAACGCTTACCACAATCCTGTTGGCAGTGCATATTGGATTCCGAGCACCCAGACGCAAAGAAAAAGGAAGCCCTGCTGATTTTGGGCTTGCGTACAGCGAAATCAGTATTCGTACGCTTGAGGGGAAGCGACTATATGCGTGGTGGTTACCGATGTCTTCGATATCTCCAACTATTATTCTACTACATGGTTGGGGTGGCAATGCCGAGTTAATGTTGCCACTCGCCGTTCCCTTTAGGAATGCAGGCTTGAACGTTCTGTTGCTTGATGCACGTAATCATGGTCGAAGCGATAGCGCCAGCTTTTCCTCCCTTCCTCGATTTGCCGAAGATGTCAGTTCGGCCATCAACTGGGTCAAGATGCAGGACGAAGGGCAGCGAGATACGATCTCACTGCTGGGACATTCTGTTGGTGCTGGTGCAGTGCTTTATGCGGCCTCACTACGCGATGATATTTCCGCTGTGATTAGTGTCTCCGCGTTTGCTCATCCTGAATGGATGATGCGCCGCTATCTGCAACGATTCTGGCTTCCGAAACTTGTTACTACCTGGGTACTTCGTTATGTGGAGTGGATAATCCAGCATCGTTTTGAGGAGATTGCGCCGATGAATACAGTATGTAAGGTAAAGTGCCCAATATTACTTGTTCATGGGAAGATCGATGAAACCGTTCCGGTAACGGATGCTTTGGCTATCCAGAAAAATTGCAACGTAACCTCTATAGATTTACTTCTGATTGAAGATGCAGGTCATGAATCTGTAGAAAAGGTAGAGCATCACGGTTATCAGATGATTGATTTCCTGAAGAAGGTTGGGGTGTTGAGTTAGTCATTCCGGTCTGCTGCACCAAAAGGAAATGATACTTCTCGAATCGGAAATGTTTGCTTTTGAGCAATCACAGGTGATTACTAATTTATTACTTTAGTCGGCTTTGTCTCGATAGCGGGCATATTAAATTTTTGCCTGGACGAGTCCACCATCATGATTAGCTCGGTCTGGCTGCAGTAGTAGCAAATACCCCTTACCTGACGCATAAAAGCTAAAATACAACATTTGCGAAAGTATCAAGCTAAAACGAGGATATATAGGGTCTGTAGAGGAGAATTGCTGTTATTTGCAATCGACTGCAAACTTTCTGAATTGTTACCCTGTCTGTTACCCCATAACAAAAAAGACCTGGTAGATAACTACTAAGCCTTTGAATTGTATGGCGCCGCCCGGAGCGATTCGAACGCCCGACCGTCTGGTAGTTCGTTATTATTCTTACTAGTTATACAGACTTCTTTCTTTCGGGATAATCCTCAACATAGTCATTTTTGATGTGACATATTCACGTTTGCTTTTGAAGGCGCATTTTCACCGTCGTTGAGTGAAAATCAAAACTCCCATCTGGATTAATCACAGCAGCACGCGTACCCACGTTGTTTATCATGGCTATGGTATGTTTTCGTAAACGTGGCCTGCGGATAAAAAACAATTTCCAGCCAATCTTTTTCAGATCAAAGTATGTATTTACCTGAGCTGCATTGAAATACGCCAGACAGTTGCTCGGGATAGGTGCTCTGTCTTCGCGCCTATCAATAAAACCGTTATTTATATTTAGCTTCATAATGACTAAATGCTATATCACGTTTAGCCATTCAATTTAAACGCCTTTTGACAAACGGTCAA
>JASJFV010000338.1:0-6025 GCA_033791885.1 Gammaproteobacteria bacterium
CACGCCAGCTGAAAGGCACGATGGCTATGGGTATGCCGACATCCACACCCTTGGTGATTTCGATAGTAAGCACTGCCTGTGCCGGGGCTGCCATCAAAGCGGACAGAATAAATATCAGTGCAACAGTCTTTTTCATTTTCATTAATTTCATGTTCATTTATTTTGATTCTAACAATATTCTAATCTTAAAAACTGAAGATAACCTTATGCAATAATCTTACTGATTGATTTCTGCAAAATTTACCCGTCAATTTCCTGAAAGCTCATTTTGTTGACAATTTTCACGGCCTGAAAGGAAAGTCAATCGTCTTGAATTCCGAATACAGCTCTGGATCGAGCGGTATCGGAATCGGTGATGCTTTTAGAAAGGCCTTTTCTACAGAACTATCACAATAGGGATCTCCGCTGCTCTTCACAATCTTTGCTTTTAGCACCTTACCATCCGGGGCCAGACTCACTCTCACGGTGGGATTGCAGCCCTCTGGCCCGCGCGGTGGATAGGCCCAGTTACCTTCTACTTTTTGTTGGATCCGGGGCACATACTTACTCATTGCCTGGCTTGCCCGTGCAGCACGAGCTTTGGCTTCCATCTGCTTCCTCATCTCACCTTCCTTGCGCTTGCGCTCCGCCTCAGCTTTACGTTTCTTTTCCGCCGCTGCCTTGCGCTTTTTCTCTTCGGCAAGCTTCTTTTTACGCTCTGCCTCCTTTTTCTTTTTTTCCGCAGTGGCTTTCTTCTTTGCCTCAGCCTTCTTTTTATCATCGGCTGCCTTCTTCTTGGCTTCAGCTTTCTTCTTTTCCTCGGCCTTTTTCAATGCAGCCTCTTTTTTGCGCTTTTCTTCAGCTTTTGCCTTTTTAACCTTTTCTTCCTTCTTCCGTTTGGCCTCTTCCTTGTTTTTTAGTTCCTGCCTGGCAATGCGTTGTTTTTCTGCTTCAATTTTTCGTTGCTTCTCGCGCTCAATCGCTTTCTTTTGTTCTTTTTTCTGCTCAAGAAATTGATTGTCTACTACCGCAGCCTCGATAATATCAACGGGTTTCTCATTCTTAATCTCCAGTGACTTCACTGCCGCTACCTGCTTTACATGGCTATCCACCTTAATGAACATTATGCCAAAGAGAAATGCATGCATGAGTATTGCCAAGCCGATGGCAAGCGGACTCAATGGATATCGGCGATTACGTGGCCTGGCACTACCTCCTGTCACTATTATTTTTCCGGTGCTTCTGTCACCAGGCCAACTTTCGGTATGCCTGCCTGCTGTAGCAGCACCATGGCATTCATTACCGCCTGGTATTCTACATGCCGGTCACCTTTTACCAGAAACGGCGTTTTCGGATTGCGCTTATATACGATCCCGGCTTTCCTGACCACTTCTTCCGCGTCGGCTGCCTGCTTTTCTTCATTAACAGAAAGTTGCCCATTTCTATCAACTACCAGCAGAAATGGCTCAATCTCATTATCCACCTCATTCGAGACTGCTTCAGGCAAATCCACCTCGACACCCTGGGTCAGCAGTGGCGTGGTCACCATGAAGATCACCAGCAACACCAGCATTACATCAATGTAAGGCACTACATTGATCTCGCTCATCTGGCTCTTACGGCTGCGTCGTGAATGCTCAAACATCTTCTGAATTCTGCTGGTAACTCTGGCGAGACACGATGCTGGTAAATTCTTCCATAAACATTTCGTAACGCATCACCAGTCTTTCAACATGATTGGAATACCGGTTATAGGCAATTACCGCTGGAATTGCCGCGAACAGGCCCATAGCAGTTGCCACCAGTGCTTCCGAAATGCCCGGTGCAACAGAAGCAATCGTCGCCTGCTTCATCACGCCTAATGTGCGGAATGAGTTCATTATGCCCCATACGGTGCCAAACAATCCAACATATGGCGAGGTTGAGCCTACCGTGGCCAGGAATGACAGGCCGCCTTCAAGATCTTCGATTTCCTGTGCCAACGCGACGCGCATAGCACGTTGCACACCATCGGTGACTTCACTTCTCTGCATACCTGACTTGTTGTAGAGGCGTGAATACTCGCGGTAGCCAGCAATAAAAATACTGGCCATACCACCGTCATCTGTTGCTTCTTTGCCGCCCCATTCAGAATACAGTTTGCTGAGATCACCGCCAGACCAGAAAGAATCTTCAAACTCATCGGCTGATCTGCGTGCCTTACGGATCATTTTCCACTTTTGTAATATCAGGGCCCATGAAACAACGGACGCCAACATCAACATAGCCATGACCATTTGTACCACCAGTGTGGCCTGCGTGATCATATGCCATATCGACAAGCTTTGCTGCGGGTTGGCTAATTCTACAACTGTTTCCAAATGGTTATCTCCTCAATCCAGGGTAAACGGCAGTGCCATTGGACGAAAAGTGTCCACGGCAACGCCTGCGAGTTTAATTCGGGCACGGCAAAGCAATACCTTATCGCGATAGACCTCCTGATCGATATCCAGAGATGCCCTGCCGGTGCGGGCAATAGAGACTTGGATACTGAGTAAATCATTCAGGTATGCAGGCTTTAGATAGTCGATACTGACGGACCTGACGGCGAAGAGGAATCCGAAGTCCTGTTCCAGTTTATTTATTTCATATCCATGGTCACGCAGCCATTCAGTCCTGGCCCGCTCCATAAAGCGGAGGTAATTTGCGTGATAAACGACACCACCTGCGTCTGTGTCTTCGTAATAAATACGAACTGGGAATACGAATGCGGCGCTATTCAAACTTGTCTACCAAAGACGTGCAATATTTGAAATTAAATTCCTGAGAACTATACAGGGATAAAGAGAAATTACCAGACCTTGAGAGTGTTTAAGAGGATCTATTTAATGGTAAATATGTGGTCATTTTCTGTCGAAACACATCAGGGGTAAAACCAATATCAAAGAGATTCAGTCTTCATTGAAAAGCTTTTCCTGCCGGGTGCCGGAACGCTCCGGATAATCCAGTCCAAAATGCTGCCATGCAAGGCGGGTTGCGACGCGACCACGCGCTGTGCGCATGATAAAACCCTGCTGTATTAAATACGGTTCGATAACGTCTTCCAACGTGTCCCTTTCTTCACTCAGTGCTGCGGCAAGATTATCGACTCCCACAGGCCCGCCATCAAACTTCTGCACAATGGCGGACAACAGGCGCCGGTCCATCTCATCGAGACCGTGCTGGTCAACTTCCAGCATATCCAGAGCGGCGCGGGCAATCTCATTGCTCAGTACACCATCACCTTTAACTTCGGCAAAATCGCGCACACGACGCAAAAGACGATTAGCGATGCGCGGTGTACCTCGTGAGCGACGGGCAATTTCAGCAATTCCATCGGCATGGCCTTTAACACCGAGAATGCTACAGGAACGCAGGATGATCTTCTGCAGCTGGTTACTGTCGTAAAACTCCAGGCGCTGCACGATTCCAAATCGGTCTCGAAGTGGAGATGTCAGCAGACCCGCCCGGGTCGTAGCTCCAATAAGTGTAAAAGACGGCAGACTGAGCTTGATCGAGCGTGCTGCTGGTCCTTCGCCGATCATAATATCGAGTTCGTAATCTTCCAGTGCGGGATAGAGGATTTCCTCAATAGCAGGACTGAGGCGATGTATTTCATCAATAAACAGGACGTCACCCTGCTCAAGGTTAGTTAACATCGCAGCCAGGTCTCCCGCTTTCTCCAGCACAGGGCCGGACGTCTGATGCAGCTTACCTTCCATTTCATTGGAAATAATATGGGCGAGGGTAGTTTTACCCAGTCCCGGTGGACCAAACAGCAGCACATGATCCAGTGCTTCGGCACGATTACGCGCTGCCGTAATGAAAATCTCCAGTTGTTGATGAATACTCGGCTGGCCAACAAACTCTTCAAGCGTAACAGGCCTTAATGCCCTGTCAAAAACCCGTTCACCGGTTTCTTCTTTGGTTTCTGGTGCTATCAAGCGGTCAGTTTCTATCACCGTGACCCTCCGGACATAGCCTGCAGTGCCTGCCGAATCAGGGACTCACTGCTTAATTTCTCAGCCGCATCAGATTGATCGGCTAATTGACCGATCACTTTTTCGGCATCCTTTGCACGATAACCAAGGGCGGTTAATGCACTAATAGCGTCTGCACGGACTTCATCACTGCCACCGGCGACAACTGCATCTTCATCTCCAGACATACCCGGCAGTTGCTTACCCCGCAACTCAAGGATTACACGCTCGGCTGTTTTGCGCCCTATCCCAGGCACCCTGGTCAGTCGCACCACATCTTCGCAATTTATACAGAGGCGAAATTCTGTCACCGACAATCCGGACAATATCGCGAGCCCGACTCGTGGCCCGATACCGCTTATTTTCAACAGGTGGCGGAAAAGATTGCGCTGATTTTCAGTGGAAAAACCGAATAACAGCTGTGCGTCCTCTCGCACGACTAGATGAGTGTGCAGCATTAACTCGCTGCCTTCCTGCGGCAGGTCATAAAATGTAGTCATCGGTGCCTCAAGCTCATAGCCAACACCCTGCACATTCAACATCAGCGCTGGCGGCTGCTTAGACAACAAGATGCCATGTAATTGACCAATCATGATTTTGTTCTGGCTTCGCTGTTCATGCGTTGGCTCTTCATACGTTGTTTGTGCTCCAGTGTATGACTATGGCAGATAGCGCAGGCAAGTGCATCAGCGGCATCTTCCTGCGGTAAACCATCAAGTGCGAGGATGGACCGAACCATGTGCTGAACCTGTGCCTTGTCTGCCTGGCCATAACCGACGACCGACTTTTTAATTTGCAGCGCCGTGTATTCACCCACTGGCAAGCCCCTGTTTACACCTGCCGAAATGGCTGCTCCTCTTGCCTGCCCCAGTATCAGTGCCGAGCGGGCGTTATGTGAGACGAAGACCTCCTCTATCGCCATAAATTCCGGACAGGTACTGTCGATTATTTCAGATACGCCTTCAAAGATGGTTTTCAATCTCGGCGGCAGGTCTTTTTCCTGCATTTTTATACAGCCGCTGGTGACATAACTCAGCCTGCCCTTTTCAATCTCAATCACACCAAAGCCGGTAATACGGGAGCCAGGGTCGATACCAAGAACACGCATTAGCGAGCTTTATCCATGATTTACCCTGTACAATCTCACCTAAAATTACTCATCCTTCGAAATCATCCGGAAAAGACGCGTTGAAATGTACTTCCTGCACATCATCCAGGTCCTCCAGTGCATCAATCAGGCGCATCAGCTTCTCTGCATTTTCAGTATCCAGTTCAGTCTCTGTCGAAGCGCGCTGTGTAATCTCTGCATACCCGGCCGTGAGCCCTGCATCGTCGAGTGCTTTTTTTACTTCGATAAAACTGTCTGGCGCAGTCTGCACTTCAATTGATCCATCGTCTTCAGTAATGACATCATCGGCACCGGCTTCCAGTGCAGCATCCATGACCGCTTCTTCATCACTGTCTGCAGGATATCCAATAACACCGATCTTGTTAAACAGATAGGCAACAGAACCGTCGGTACCCAGGTTACCATTGTACTTGCTGAAGGCGTGCCGTACTTCACTTACTGTACGGTTGCGGTTATCGGTCATGCAATCAACCAGGATTGCGACGCCCGCCGTTCCATAGCCTTCATAACGAACTTCTTCATAATTTACGCCTTCGAGATCGCCGGTGCCACGCTTGATCGCTTTCTCGATGGTGTCTCGCTTCATATTATTGGTCAGGCCCTTGTCAATTGCGGCCCGCAAACGGGGATTGGAATCCGGGTCGCTGCCACCCATGCGGGCAGCAACGGTTATCTCCCTGATAAACTTGGTAAAAAGCTTACCTCGCTTGGCGTCCTGCGCACCCTTGCGAAAACGAATATTGGCCCATTTACTGTGTCCGGCCATTAAAATCTCCTGCGTTGTTTGAAAGTTCTTAATTCATATTGAAATCGAATGAAGTCTACCATATTCCATTTGCGCTGGTGGTGGATAGGCAACAGTAAACATCTCTTACCCTTTCACATTAAAGCTGGTCAACAGCACTTACTTTTAAATATA
>JASJFV010000339.1:0-3072 GCA_033791885.1 Gammaproteobacteria bacterium
AAGCGTTCTGAAATTGAGAAGGCCCTGGAAGAAGTTGAATCCCTGTTCGAGGATATTGCTCCGGAACTTCAGGCGCCGGCATACGAGATCATTAAGCAGTTGTTTGCAAAACTGGGTCTTTGAATGACAGAGTATGACCTGCCCGTTTTTATGCTATGTGACGACTCAACCCGTTCATCGGCTATCGCGCTGCCTCGTTTTCTATCTGAAAAATGGGTAAATATGCATGCATATCGCCTTTTCAGCAAAAAAAGCGAAATATAGCCGCCAAGGCATTTGACCTGAATAGCCATACTAATTTAAAGTCTAAGGGCTCAAGTCCAGTATTCCCAAAAATAACTCGCCGGTAATTCGGTATGAGCGAAAATTAGACCTGGTCTTGCTTTATGATCTACTGTTGTGTGAATACCTGTCGGGTGATACACCACGGGCGGTCTATATTGTTTAACTACCCAAAGAAAGGAGAAAAACATGCCTGCTAAAAAATCGCTCGCCATGTTATTGAGTTCTATCCTGATGCTTGGAAGTACACAGCTGATGGCTGCACCGAGTGCAAGCATGCTGGCAGATACCTGTGCCGGTTGTCATGGTCCCGATGGTTCCAGTATGGGGCCAGCAATTCCAAACATTGCCGGTATGTCGGCAGAATACTTCAACACCGTGATGAAAGAATACGCGGATGACGATCGTTATAGTACCATCATGGGCCGTATTGCCAGGGGCTATACAAAAGAAGAAATTGCTTTAATGGCAGATTATTTTGCTGGCCAGAAGTATATGCGCACCACTCAGAATCTGGATGCTGCGAAAGTTGCTGCAGGCGGCGAGTTGTACCAGAAAAATTGCGGCAAGTGCCATGATGAAAACGGCGCTCTGGCTGATGATGACTCCGGTATCCTGGCTAGCCAGTGGCTGCCATACCTTCAGTATTCGATGGAAGACTTCCAGGCTGACAAGCGTTCCATGCCGAAGAAGATGAAAAAGAAGGTGGAAAAGCTGAGTGCGGCTGAAATTGAAGCCCTTTTGCAATTCTTTGCCAGCCAGAAGTAGGAGAACAGGATAATGAAACAGATTAAACGTAGAGACTTTATCAAAATCGCTGGTGCAACTGCTGCAGCCGGTGCTATTGGCTTCCCGACTATTGCCGCAGCGGCTGGTAAAAAACAGGTCGTTATCGTTGGTGGTGGTACAGGTGGAGCGACAGCAGCGAAGTACATTCGCCGTGCCGACCCATCAGTTGAAGTGACAGTTATTGAGCCCAACGAGTACTATCATACCTGCTATCTGAGTAACGAAGTCCTCAGCGGTGCGCGTAGTATTGATTCTATCAAGTTCGGTTATGACGGACTGCGTAAGCATGGCGTCACAATCGTACACGACATGGCGACTGCCATCGATGCAACAGCAAAGAAAGTCACCACCAAGGGTGGCAAGTCTTTCAGCTATGACCGCTGTATCGTTGCCCCGGGTATATCTTTCAAGGATAACATCGCCGGTTACGACATGGCCGCCCATGAAAAAATGCCTCATGCCTGGAAGGCAGGCCCGCAGACAGTATTGCTGCGCAAGCAACTGGAAGCTATGCCTGATGGCGGAACTGTACTGATTGCCGCTCCACCAAATCCTTTCCGCTGCCCTCCCGGACCCTACGAGCGTGCTTGCCAGATCAGTACTTACCTGCAGGCTAACAAGCCAAAATCAAAGGTTCTGATCCTGGACGCTAAAGATAAGTTCTCCAAAAAGGGACTCTTCACCCAGGCCTTCGAACGTCACCACAAAGGTACAATCGAATGGGTTGCCGGGAAAGACACCGGCGGTGGAATCAAGAGTGTTGATGCCAAAGCTGGCACGGCGACTACAGGCTCAGGTGATGTTCACAAGGCAGCAGTTACCAACATTATTCCAGCGCAGCAGGCAGGTAAGATTGCTATCGACGCCGGTCTGACGAATGAAAGCGGCTGGTGTCCTGTTGATCATAAGACCTTCGAGTCAACCATCCATAAGGGTATTCATGTGATTGGTGACGCAGCCATCCAGAAACCACTGCCAAAATCAGGTTATGCTGCTAATTCTGAAGCAAAAGTGACAGCGGCGGCAGTTGTTGAGCTGGTTAATGGACGTGAACCAGGAACACCTTCATGGGTTAACACCTGTTACAGTATTGTGGCACCAAATGACGGCATCTCTGTTGCCATGGTCTACAATTTTGTTGATGGCAAGGTGGCCAAGGTTAAAGGGTCTGGTGGTCTGACCAGCAAGGACAGCTCCCCAGCTGACCGTGCGCGTGAAGTCCAGTATGCCTATAGCTGGTTCAAAAACATCACTACTGATGCTTTTGGTGGCTAAAGGTAACCCGGGTTTTTAGTCAGAAGGGCTCGCAGTGCGAGCCCTTTTTTTCTCTATGTTTTTTGATATACATCATGGTATTAATTTCAATTTATCGTAAAGTACCCCTCGTTATTATGTTCGCGGGCATGTTATCTGTGTGTGCTCCTGTCTATGCTGTTGATAAGTCAATGGTTAAAGAAAAGTGGCATACACCTTATGACCTGTATCTCAGTCCGCAGGAGGCCCATGATATGAAGGCCGCTGATCCAGACAATATACTAATGATCGATGTCAGGACACGTGCCGAAGTTCAGTTTGTTGGTTTTACTGATATGGCTGATGCCAATATACCGATATTTCTTTTAACAGAAGAATGGAAGCTGAAAAAGGACGAAGTACATGGGGAATTCCGGAAAACCTTTAATACTGATTTTGTCCTTGCTGTGGATAAATTCATCGCCAGCAAAAAGAAAGATAAATCAACACCCATTATTCTGATGTGCCAGTCAGGTGGTCGGTCACCCTATGCTGCCAGTGACCTACATGAGGCAGGTTACAAGGAGGTCTATTTTCAGGTGGAAGGATTCGAAGGACTGAAAGTGAAAGAGGGGTCAGACAAGGGTAAACGAGTATTGAATGGATGGAAGAATTCCGGCCTGCCATGGAACTATGGCCTGAAAACAGAGAAAATGTATTTTAATTTCGCACCAGAAACGCAATAAATCGTAATTTTTGCCAGCTTCA
>JASJFV010000340.1:0-9239 GCA_033791885.1 Gammaproteobacteria bacterium
TGACTGATTCAGGGACCACGATATGACCTGCAAAGTGGATGACTGTATCAACATTATGCTCGCGCATTAGCTGTGAAGTCAGCTCAATGTCGCCCGCATCACCTTCAACCAGCGTGGCTTCTTCCGGTACTGCCCAACGGTGGCCGGAATAGAAATTGTCAATGACAACTACTTTTTCCTGGGCATCCACGAGTTGATGGCAGGTATGTGAGCCGATATATCCGGCACCTCCTGTTACTAGTATAGACTTAGTCATTTATTCGTTCCTTGTTGCGTTCCATTATTTGTTGTTGCAGCTGTTGCCAGACTGTCGCTGGTTCTACAGTCTGGTAACAGGCTGGATTAACTGCAGATTCTTTAGTGTAAGTGCATTCCCGCCGCAGGCAGGGAGCACAAGCAAAATCAGCCCTTAACTGTACCTGATATTGCCCCCTGGTTCCGGTTAGCGAAGGATCAGTTGAACCATATATGGACACGGCAGGTAATGACAGTGCTGCTGCAAGGTGTCCTAGTCCGGTGTCGACGGCAACTGCCCCGGCTGAACAGGAAAGCAGTGCTGCAATCTCATTCAAATCCATCGCAGGTGACACCAGTGCCAGATCATTCATCTTTGCTAGCCTTTCTGCTCGCGCCCGTTCTTCTTCGTTACCCCAGGGCAGCTGTACCTGGAATCCATGCTCCGTTACCAATTCTACCAGTTCTTGCCAGTACCGCTCTGGCCAGTGCTTGCTTTGCCAGGTCGTACCATGCAGGAACACCAGTTGCCGCGACGCGATGTCCGGGTCTTCAGTATAGATTCCGTAATCAGCGGGATATGCCGGCAATGGATAATCAAATGTTTTGGCAAACAGTTCCCGTATTCGCTCAATCGCATGTTTGTCCCTGTTGACGTGATGCGTAATATCATAAATCAATGCCACCAGCCCCTCTCGCGCAGAAGATCGATCAAAGCCATGTGAGGTACTTTTCACCATTCGTGTCAGCCAGGCACTTTTAAACAGTCCTTGCGCATCGATGACCAGATCATAGTCAGCGGCATGGATGCGGTGTTTGAATTCATACCACTGATGACGCGTCTGTTTTGACAGTGGAGATTTTCGCCAACGCCGCAGGGCAACCGGGATAACCTGGATGACGGCATGATGCCATGATGGAATCGGTGAGAAAGTTTCTTCCACAACCCAGTCAAAATGTATATCAGGGATCGCCTGCCGTGCATCTGTAAGTGCTGGCAGGGCATGCACGACATCACCGAGTGAGGAGGTTTTGATTATCAGTACACGCATAGTACTTGAGATAATAATCTACATGGAGTCATCAACATAGTCTGCAGCTTCAGTAATTTCATTCTCACTAAAAACGCGAATTCCATTCTGACGCAGTAGATGTGCGGTGACACCTTCCCCGGAAACCAGGTTGCCGCTAAAATTGCCATCGGGTACTTGTGTTGACCCACAGGACGGACTGTTTTGTTTTAAAATTGCAACCTTGATATGGTGTTGTCGACATAGCATCAATGCGTGCTGTGCACCGCTAAGAAAAAAGCGACTGACATCTTCATTTTCTTTCGTTGTTACCTGTCCCCTGCCTGCTAGCACGTCATTCGCCGTACCCTGGATTTCAGCAGCAGGCCTTGGTACTGGCAGGCCGCCGCTGACTTCAGGGCAGACTGGTACCAGCCTGCCTTCATTATTCCACAGGACAAGTGTCGAGTTTTTTACCAGTTTTGACTGTCCGTCAAAGCGCACTGGCTGACCCAGCAGGCAGGCGCTGATAAGAATTTTTGTTGCCGGATCAGTCATTAATCCAGCTAAACCATTGTTGATAAAGATCCCCGCTGGAGGCCGCCACTGCGGAACGCGGTGCAAGCTCGGCATTGAAGCCAGTGTCGCCCTGCAAAGTTGATGCAACACCGCCCGCCTCCTTCAGGATCAACCAACCGGCTGCGTAGTCCCAGAGCTTTTGTTTTCCATGCAGGTATATCTGACCGCGTCCGGCAGCTAACCAGGCCCAGTCCAGGGCAACGGAACCGAAGCTTCGCTGCGAGGCATAAGGGGCGCCTGTTGCTATGCGTGATGCCAAATCCGGAGTGAGCCTCTTGAAGTCTATAATTGCAGTACAGGGAGACAATGTTTTATGCGCAGCAGTTGATGTATCAAGGATCTTCTCATTGAGAAATGCTCCCTTGCCACGAACAGCAGAAAAACATTCATCACGACTCGGATCGTAGACAATGGCAACAGTGGGTTGGCCGTTTTCGATCAATGCCAGTGAAATGCTGAAGAAAGGTATGCCCGATGCAAAATTACTGGTGCCATCGACGGGATCAAGACACCAGAAACTGGTTTTTCCATTGGCGATTATTTCCGCCTGCTCCTGTTCCGGCATTTCCTCGCCGAGTACAGCGCTGTTTGGGTATAAATCCAGCAGGGCCTGTTGCAATCGTTTCTGCACACTTAGGTCTGCCTCAGTGATGAAACTGCCATCCTGTTTATAGGAGAATGCTGTATGTTGAAAACGTGGCAGCAGTTCGTCCCTGCCTGCATCAATGACTAGTTGTTTGACTAATGAAATGTCGATGATTGATGATCCTGGCATCAGCTGTTTGGCACCCTGTAGTTTTTATCATTCATAATATTCGCTGAAAGTAATGGCAGCGCGGTTTGTTACGAAAATTAGCACTGCATCGATGAACGAAAGTTTGTTAAATGATGTTTTTTATTTCTCGATCTCGGCCCAGAGATCATGTGCATTATGCCCAGTAATCTTAGCACGGACTATATCGCCGGCCTTCAGGTCATCATTTCCTTCAATGAACACCATACCGTCAATTTCTGGTGCATCGCCTTTGCTGCGACCTATAATACCTTCTTCATCCCTGCCATCAATTATGATCTCTTCAATATTCCCTACACGTTCCGCCAGTTTTTGTTCTGAGATTTCTTCCTGCAGCTGCATGAAACGTTGTAGTCGATCCTGTTTGATTTCTTCATCTACCGGGTTGGGCAGTTCATTGGCCGTCGCGCCGTCAACGGGCGAATAGGCAAAGGCGCCAACGCGGTCAAGCCGCGCTGTTTCGAGAAATCCCAATAGTTCTTCGAACTGTTGTTCAGTTTCACCCGGGAAGCCGACAATGAAGGTACTGCGTAATGTGATGTCCGGGCAGATGTCACGCCACTTTTCTATGCGGCGTAGCACATTCTCAGCATTTGCCGGTCGTTTCATTGCCTTCAGGATATCGTAATTCGCGTGCTGCAGAGGCACATCAAGGTAGGGCAGAATGGTTCCGTCAGCCATCAGGGGAATGACCTCGTCGACATGCGGATAGGGATAAACATAGTGCAGCCTTACCCAGGCACCCAGCTCACCGAGTGCAGCAGATAATTCGAGAAAACGGGTTTTCAGGGGTTTGCCGTGCCAGAAATCATTGCGGTAACGGGTATCCAGGCCATAGGCACTGGTATCCTGGGAAACCACCAGCAGTTCGCGCACCCCTGCACTGATCAGCCCTTCTGCTTCATCCATCACCTCAGCTACCGGGCGACTTACCAGGTCACCACGCAGTGAAGGGATGATGCAAAAAGTACAGCGGTGATTGCAGCCTTCCGAAATTTTCAGGTAGGCATAATGTCGTGGAGTAAGTTTAATGCCACCGGGGGGAATCAAGCTCAGTTTCGGGTCAGTATCCGGTGGCAGATGCTGGTGAATCGCTGTCATAACCTCATCGGCAGCATGTGGGCCGGTGACTGCAAGCAGATCGGGAAAGGCCTTTTCAACAAACCCCTGTTTTGCCCCGAGGCATCCTGTAACAATGACTTTGCCATTTTCGTTTAGGGCCTCGGAAATCGCCTGCATTGATTCTTCTACTGCATCATCTATAAATGCACAGGTATTGATAACAACGACATCCGAGCTTTTGTAGTCAGGCTGGATGGCATAGCCTTCGGCACGCAGGCGGGTGATAATCTGTTCAGAATCAACCAGTGCCTTGGGGCAGCCGAGACTGATAAAGCCGATAGAGGGTATAGAGTGGGACATGAGCCTTCCAGTGTGAGGTGCAGTTGTTAGCTGCGGTTTTGATGGGGCCTATTTTATGTTAAAAGTAGCGAACTATAAAATCCGACACAGATCACTGAGATTACCTTGAAAATATCATCGTTACCGATACTTGTTGCAACTTTGTTGCTACTTCCGGCAATTGCCAGCTGCTCAGAATCACCCAGTGATAATACAGTTACTCACTCTTCATCTTCAAAAACGCCTTCAGGTGTATCTTATTACAGTACAGCTCACAGTATAAAGGGGCAGCGCATTCAGGACTATGAAACTGCGCGCAAGGTGTTCTGGAGAAAGCTTTATAACGATGGTGGAAGTACACTCTATTGCGAGCAGCAATTGGGTTCCGGTTATAACAAGGGCATTAATATCGAGCATGTATTCCCAGCTTCATGGATAGCGTACAGTTTGCGCTGCGGGAAACGTCACCAGTGCCGGTCGAATAGCAGGGAATTCAACCTCATCGAAGCCGATCTGCATAACCTTTATCCTTCACGTACTGATGTCAACAAAGCACGCAGTAATTACCCGTTTACGGTCATTCGCGGAGAGCAGCGCCCATTCGGCAGCTGTGATTTTGAGTTTGATGAGCGAGCGCGAACGGCTGAACCTTCACCTGAGGCACGCGGACGCATCGCCCGTGCGATGTTGTATATGAGTGATGAATATGATCTATATCTTAAGAAAAAGCAGAAGTCGCTATACCAGGCGTGGGATGGAAAATATCCCCCTGATCAGGCCGAGTACAGAAGAAACGAACGTGTTGAACAAATACAGGGAAATCGCAATCCATACATTGATAAACATAGAGACTAGCAAGCGACAAAAATACCAACTCCTGACATGCTAATACCGAACATAAATATGACCTAAATCAAGGAATCTGCTGCTCTATATTTTTATACTGAGATTGACGACAGGTATCTTACCTTATCGTTAATTTCTTAGGAGAGCAGTGTATGTCCGATCCGAAGAAGAAATCCTCCTTTTTTTCCCGTAAGTTTTTTTTAGGCACTACCATTGCCGGCGCTTTGTTCTTTATGTTGATGGGCGTTATTTTCCTTGGCGGTTTCAACACAGCGATGAAAGTGACCAGCACGACAGAATTCTGCAATTCCTGCCATTCAATGAAGCAAAATATCTATGATGAATATATTCATACTGCGCATTACAAAAACAGGAGTGGTGTGCAGGCTTCGTGTTCTGACTGCCATGTTCCTGATCCCTGGATACACAAGATGGTGCGAAAGATTAAATCTACCAAAGAAGTGTTAGACACGATGCGGGGAGTCATAAATACACCGGAGAAGTTTGAGCAGCTCCGTATGCAGATGGCCAGTCGCGTCTGGGAGACGATGAAAGCGACAGATTCCAGGGAGTGCCGGAGTTGCCACAATGTTGATGCTATGGAATTATCAGCACAAAGTGATGGCGCTAATGAACGTCACCAGAAGTGTGTAACTGGCGACAAGACGTGTATTGATTGCCACAAAGGGATTGCCCATACGTTACCGAAAGAATTTCTTGAGCAGGAGCACGAGCGGTTTGTGCTTGAAGAAACACCCTGTGATGATTGTCACGTTGATCTTGATATATAAATTAATTTAATTGTCTGTTTGCAGGCAGATTGATGTCAATCTGCTGATTTTTCGAGCTTTCTATAAGAAGTAGTTCTAAGAAGAAGCATCAACGGTTGCAAAATGGCCTATCGTCAGGATTTTCTACACTACTGACGATGCTGTTGACGAGGTCATTCAGTTCCTGCGTTGTAATAACTCCGAGAATACGATTTAGCACTTTTGGGTCAACAGAAGCATAAATAGTTTCACCGCTCTGCAGTGAAATAGTTATTGCTGCAACATCTTTTTCTGCGCCTTCACCGTCCTCTAACAGGAGTTCTTCTGCATTTTCCATCAATTCGTCGTAGTTTGTTTCAATCTTATCTTCAATGTCTTCACCCATATCTTCCGGTACAGCAACAATCATTCCCATGGTGTCATTCTGCTCAACATGCGGAATATCAAGTGATTCAAGGTACTGGAGAAATTGTCTTCGTGGTCCGTCATGGAAAAAGATGTATTCGAGCATAGTTATAGAGCCTGAAAGTAAAGCGGATTAAAAATAAAAGTATCCTGTTACGAGTTAAAGCTTATCAAAAGAGCGGTTTGCTGTAACGCTGTGATAAAGCAATAATGTGAATTACAAATCTGTATCACATCACCTCTTGCGGAAAAATATGTTGCTGCTATGAAATGGTCAATTCTTGATAAGAAACTGCTTTACCGCGGTTTCTTCACACTGAAAAGCTTTGATTTAAAGCATGATTTATTTGATGGCGGAGAAAGTAAACCGCTGGTACGCGAACTGCTCGATAGAGGGCAGGCAGCGGCAGTCCTTCCTTACGACCCGGTGCGTGATGAAGTAGTACTGATTGAACAGTTTCGCATTGGTGCCTACGAGGATCCAACAGGCCCCTGGCTGATTGAAGTTATTGCCGGGCTGCGGGAGCCTGGTGAAAACGTTGATGCCCTGATCCATCGCGAAGCGATGGAAGAAGCTGGGTGCACTATTAGCGATCTGCTTCATCTATTCCATTATTATTCCAGCCCCGGTGGCAGCAACGAAGAGATTGATCTGTATCTCGCGCGCACCGACAGCACTGGACTTGGTGGCATCTGCGGGCTGGATGACGAGGGTGAAGACATCCGCGTACTGGTCATGAAATGCGATGCTGCATTCGACCTGCTTGAGCGGGGGCTTATCGACTCGGCGATGCCTATCATCGCGCTGCAGTGGCTGCAACTGAACCGGGATAAAATTCGCAGGCGGTGGCAGGCAGAGTAACGCCAGCCGACGCAAAAAGCGCGCGACTGATTATGGTGTTATAAATGAGGAAATAATTCTGCTGCGGAAAATACCAGGAGCTAACTCAAGACGATTTCTGAAAGAGAATTCTATAGCTCCGAGTAATTGCAAAATTACAACTAGTAGAATGTGGGAAAGAAAAGATGCTGATCGATGGCTTAATTATTGGTGGTTCAAATTTGACGAAAGCGATTTACATAAATATCAATACATAATGTTCTGTGGAGCACTGGAATATCAAAACAAAGAATTTAAAATTATTAAAATTCCATCAAAGTATTTTACCGATAATATATCAGGAGTAGACATATCAGCAGGCAGTTGTATCAATATATTAAATTATTGAAAAATTAGTTGACCTAAGAAGTAATAGCAGGGTTCGAAAAACATTATACAAATTTGGAATGCACAGGAGAGATTAAACAATGACAGAGAAAACTATTACCGCTTATGAAGATTTAACATTCGCCCCATTAGCAGAAGGAAGCCCTGTTGAAATATCAGTTTTGTGGGGCAATCCAGAGACTGGCCCCGCTGCAGTTATGGTCCGGTTCCCCGAGGGCTACCAGGAACCCTGGCATTGCCATACAACTACGTATCACTCAGTGCTAATAAAAGGTACGTTCCAATCAAGAAGTAAAGATGCAGACATCTCAGATTCTGAAATTTATGGGCCCGGTTCATTTGCGGTACAACCTGGAGGAGCAGTTCACTCAGAAGTCAACGCGGGGACAGGTGAGTTAGTTGCACTTGTTTACTTCGATGGTCCTGTTGACTTTATCTTAGATGAATAAACTCACAGAGTACGCTAACAAACGCATGCACTCGGACAAAGAGCCTGCTACGCGTGGACTTTGCCGTTGATGCGAGGTGTTATGCCTTAAGGATGAAATGAGTGAGCAAGTGGGATACTAAAACAGCTGAATGGTACGCAGAGAAATATGGTGAATACGCCACCAACAGGTTCGGCGTAGAAGCATTGAAGTTAGAGTCCGATTTTACTATCGTCGATATCGGCTGTGGTACGGGATGTGCGTTGAGGCATGCCTCTGAGCAAGTTACCAAGGGATCTCTAATCGGCATTGATCCGGTTTCTCGTATGATCGAGATCGCACAAGAAAGAACAGCAGTGCATTCGGCATCTGCTCGAGTCGTTTACCATCAAGGAAGCGCTGAAATCCTACCCATTGAAGATGCCTCTGTTGATGTTGTTCTTGCCTTTGATTCTTATGATCACTGGGCAGATCAGCCTAAAGGCCTGGAAGAAGTTCGCAGAGTTCTAAAATCTAATGGGCGATTTGTAGTAGTAAAAGATGGCGGATTGCCAAATGGAAATGATGCCAAAAAAGAATTTATTGCAGGTCTAATAAAAGCAGGTTTTAAAGTACTAAAAGAGAAAAATATTCAGGAAGATGATGTGATCTTCACTCAATGGATATGTGTAGCAGAAAACGAGTATTCAATGGGTCAGGCATAACAAAGCACTGCACGCGGATAAATTATACGCTTCGCTCCTAATTTGCCGGTGAGCGCGGCGTTATAGGTCACTGAAAGTACATGGTTGAATTAGAGGTCTTTAAAAATTTTTCTCTTGAATATGATAAGTGGTTTGAAAATCACGAAGTAGAGTATGCGCTGGAGTTAAAAGCGATAAGAGAGTATCTACCTAAAGAAGGGGATGGGCTAGAAATAGGAGCAGGTACAGGACGATTTACCCAACCATTGGGAATATCTTTAGGTGTTGAACCTTCCGAAGCTATGCGCAGCTTAGCACTTAGCCGTGGAGCAAATACTGTAGCTGGTACAGCAGAGTCGCTTCCAGTTGTGGATGCTACATACGAATATGCAGTTCTTGTGACCACGGTATGTTTTCTTGATGAGCCTGAATTAGCATTTAAAGAAGTGTATAGGGTACTTAAAGCAGAGGGACTCATAATTGTTGGTTTAATAGACAAAGATAGTAAGCTAGGAAAGAAATACGAAGAAAAGAAGAATATAAGTAAGTTCTATAAAAATGCTAATTTTCATTCAGTTGTGGAAATACAGAAAAAATTAGAAAACGCAGGGTTCAGCAACATTGAGTGTATCCAGGCACTATTACCTGGTGATAAGAACGAAAACTATAAGCCAGAGGTTAAGCAGGGCTATGGAGAAGGTTCTTTTGTTGTATTGCGAGGACAAAAAAATGACGTATAACAAGCAGTCAACCTGACCCAAAACACATCGCTTCACTCTGTGTTGTGGGTAGCTTACTTTAAACCTTAGGCGTCTTAAACGGTAATATCCTTGGAAGGGAACACGATTAATTTAGCGGTACG
>JASJFV010000341.1:0-7069 GCA_033791885.1 Gammaproteobacteria bacterium
ATCTCTCCAAATGTGCAGAAAAGACTCACCTTTAGGTATCTCGAGCGCTGTAATATGCTTTATCTGGCTGGTTGCAATTAAAATTGCGGCACCGGCTGTGAAGCCAATAACAACTGTGTGAGAAACGAAATTAACAAGTGCACCAAGACGCGCAATGCCAAACGCAAACTGATAGACACCGGCTAAAAAAGTAAGGGTCAGTGCGAGAGATACAAACTCGGGTGTGCCAGCTTCTGCGTGATGACTTACTGCAGAAAAGACTACTATAGAGATTGCTGTTGTTGGACCTGACACGAGGTGGCGAGATGATCCAAATAAGGCCGCAACAACCGGTGTCACCATTGCGGTATATAGACCATATTCGGGCGGTAGCCCGGCAATAGTGGCAAATGCTATACCTTGTGGCAAAACAATAACTGCGCCAGTCAGGCTAGCCAGAAAATCCGCTTTAATTGAATCTTTAGTGATTAACTTAAACCAGACCAGGAAGGGAAATATTGACTCTAATTTCATTTACATACTCAAACTAATTTGTTTCTACCAGGGCAGGGGGGGAGCTATATTTGAAAATTCTGAATTTTATCTGTGCAGAAACTTTTTAAAATACCAGGGACATCATTAGCATCATTACAATCAGGAACAATACTGTCATGATGCCACCCGCTCTTATGAAATCCGGTACTCTGTAGCCGCCAGGCCCCATGATCAGCGCATTCACCTGATGAGTAGGGATAAGGAAGGAGTTGGATGTCGCTATTGCTACAGTTAGTGCAAAAACCGCAGGGTTGGCTCCGGCGCCAATTGCAATATTAATGGCCAGAGGCACCAGCAACACTGTCGCCCCGACATTGGACATGACCAGAGTGAAAAAGGTGGCGAGGACCGCAACCGAGGTCTGGATTACCCAAATCGGCATATGGCCAACCACCATTAAAACCTGATCTGCGATCCACTTCGCCGTGCCTGTAGTTTCTACTGCTAATCCTAACGGGATCAATGAGGCAAGCAGGAATACTGTCTTCCAGCTCACTGCTTCGTAGGCTTCTTCGATAGTCAATACACCCGAAAGGACCATACCTATCGCACCAGTCAACAAGGATATTGAAAGTCGGGTATCTGTAAACAGCACCAATGACAGTGCAATGACAAAAGCAATCAGGGCAGGCAGTACTTTGTCGGGTCGTATTTGTTCTTCGTGGGGGAATTCGGTAGTCACCACGACGAAATCACGGTCTTTCTGGATTCTCTCAAGCGCCTTCCATGGGGTGTGTACCACCAGCGTGTCACCGGCATGAAATGGCATACTGCGAATATCATCCCCCTCACGCAAGGTATCGCCATCGCGATGCAATCCAATCATGGCGATACCGTAGGTTTTACGCATCCAGACGTCACGGGCACTCTTACCTATGAGACTGGAACCAGGAGGAATAACCACTTCAGCAATTCCCGATTTTGATGGCGACAGTGAAACAGAAAAACTACGTAATCTATCTCGCATTTTGAGACCGTATTTTTCTATGAAATGGGCAAGATCGTACGGATCTGACACAACACCTAAAACCATTCCCGGCAGAATTTCTGTGTCACGGGCAATGGCACCTGGTCCCATGCGAGATTCTTCCCCTGCACGCTTGAAGGCAATCACACGAACACGGTAGCTGGTTTCAACATCATCCAGGTACATTCCGATCAGCTCACTGTCATCGGGCACAACCAATTCTGAAAGTGAGTAATCTACTCCGTATACATCGTGGAAATACTCCATGGGATCTCCACCCCTGGTATTGGTTTCAGAAATATTTACTGGCAAAACGTAGCGCCCGGCCAGCATGAAATAAATAATTCCAGTTGCAAGCAGAGTAATGCCTACCGGTGTAACTGAAAACAGTCCCCATGTTTCCATCTGCTGTTCCGGGGGCAATGCCTTGTTGGAAGTGAGGAGAAGATCATTCAGCAGAATCAGGGGGCTGGAACCCACCATGGTGATGGTGCCACCTAGAATAGCGGTAAAACCCATAGGCATAAGAAGTCGTGACATGGGTAATCCTGAGCGCGCAGAAATTCTGGAGACGACCGGTATAAAAAGAGCTGCAGCTCCGACATTCTGCATGAATGAAGAGATAAATCCGACAGAGACAGAAATGATCGGGATAATACGCTTTTCTGTAGCACCACCTGTTCTCAGGATAAAGGCAGCCACCTTACTCATAATACCGGTCTTGTCGAGGCCGGCACCGATTATCATAACCGCGATGATCGACATCACTGCGTTAGACGAGAAACCGTCAAACAGGTGCTTATTGTCCACCAATCCCTGTTGCAAGCCCATAACGGGAGCCAGCAGAGTAGTCAGCCCAAGCAGAACCATGACAGTTATAGCAGCAACATCGACGCCGACCACCTCGAAAACAAAAAGGTAGATTGTTAATACTAATATTGCGCTGACCCATGCAATCTCAATCGTTGGCACCACAGTGGCAAGATATAGCGCAAAAGCAAAAAAAATTACTGCAGCAATAATCTGCTTGTAGCTGATTATTCCGGGGTTGGGGATGGTCTGTTCTTCGTCTGCTAACTTGTTCATTTATCTCTCTTTATTTAATCTTGACTGTCTTATTTGCGTGATAGTTTTTTATTCTATAAGTGGTTAGCTGATGTTCCCATGAACGATGAAATGCATTTTTTTAGCAGTTGGTTTTGCATTGGAGACACTACTTATCACTAGAAATTATGTGCCGTATACTGGCAAATCATGGGCAACAGCTTTTTGCTGTTTGCGTATTTTTGCCTTCTCTTCAATGAGCACAAGTGGAACCGATATTCGACCACCGCGTTTTGGGATGACCTCTTCTATCAGTACTCTGGCTGCTTTATCGTCAGGTATTGCAACCATAAAAATCAGCGCTGGCTGTTGCTGGATGTAGTCAATAATATCGTCAACCACATTTACACCAAGCTGGATGCTCTGGCAGTCAAGACCTGCCAGTTTCACTTTTTTTTCCAGTAGAGAAATATTTTTCTTGTCAATCACCCCATGAAATAACATATCAACCCGGGCATCCTGACGGAGGCAGGCATCAATTACATAGTTGAGAGGGGCACCTGATCCTCTGCCATCACTAATAAATGCGATACGTTTAGCAACCGGTCTTTTTACTGCCTTGAGCACGGGTGCAACGGGTTTTCTGCTTGTATCCGTGCCGTAACCCAGGACATTCAATTTTTCGTGCATGGATAAATAGTCATCAGCATCCTGGTATGCCAGCGCGGATAACATTCGTTTCAAATCTTTGCTGAGGTTTTTCATAATTTTTCTTAGCTCCAAATAAGTACACATCTGTTCTTTAACCACTTACATTGCAACAGTTATGCCAGATTAGGTAATAAGCTAAGTGTCTGATTTAATGTAAATAATAATTTCATCCAATAATTCAGATGTTGCACTTTGCAACATATGAATATTAATTTTGATCAGAAACACAAGAAAATGCGCTGAGTAGAGAAGTCTGCTAGGATTGTTGCAATTTGTAACAGGTGGTTGCGATTTGTTATGGCTAATATCTTCGATCTGACAAGTTTGCGTGGCAAAATTACCAGCGCATACATCATTCTTGTCATTAGTACCGCGGTGCTCGGCATCATTGCATTCTCAGATCTACTGTTTCTTGGACGGCAGATCTCAGAGGGTGATGTTGTATATAAATTGAAGGATGAAATTCTGGAAATGCGCCGCGAGGAGAAAAACCTGTTTCTTTACTCGGATACAAATGCCTTATCCAGGGCAGATGAACATGCTGCACTGTCACAGGCAATCCTGCAGCAGAATGAGAGTACCCTGGCTTCAATTATGGATAAATCCGACCCTCTTATGATAGTGAAGGCCTTAAGTGTTTATCGCGACAAGCTTGGGCAATGGGAAGTGATAGCTGACAGCGAGAGAGAATCATTACAGGAACAAATAAGAACTCTCGGACATCAGTTCTATCTCTATGTCGAATCTATCTCAAGTCAGGAACGCCGTATGCTGGAAACAGCGGTTCGCAAGTCCAGGTGGTTTTTATTAATGTCACTGTTGATGATCGGGCTTTCTATTTTTATCGTGGGGCGTCAGCTGAAACGCGTCGCAGTCACCCCGCTCAAACAGTTGGAGTCCCAACTAAGGCAAATTGCTGAGGGACGTTTTAAACGACTGGAACCTCCGTCAAACGATCGTGAATTTATTACCTTTACCAATGTATTTAACAGGATGCTGAAAGAGCTGGGTATTCGCCAGAAGCGCATGCTGCAATCAGATAAGCTGGCATCATTAGGTATTCTTGCATCGGGTGTGGCTCACGAATTGAACAATCCTTTGTCCAATATTTCTTCATCCTGCCAGCTACTTCTTGAAGAGCTAACTGAAGCAGAACCTGAACAGCTAAACATCTGGTTAAAACAGATTGACAGTGAAACAGAGCGTGGGCGCAACATTGTGCGAACCTTGCTCGACTTCGGCAGTCAGCGCGTGTTTCAGAAACACCGACTTAAGCTGCTAGACCTCATTAATGAAACGCAAATCATGATTGGCAAGTCACTGCGAGAATATTCGGCGAATCTCACGATCAATATACCGGATGATCTGGAAGTGGACGTAGACAAACAGCGTATTCAACAGTTATTCATTAATCTTATCCAGAATGCTCTGCATGCAAGTGGCGAAAATGTTCACTTACGGATTAGCGCTGTTCTGTGTGACCGGAGTGTTTCAACGATTCCTGAGGGTGCGGAGATAGCCGGTAATCTTAACTGCAGTACAGATTACCATGGCCAATTCGTCGAGATACTGGTCTCCGATGATGGCCCCGGGATTACGAGTGAAAACCTTTCCAGGATCTTCGATCCATTTTTTACTACCGGTGAACCAGGTCATGGCATTGGACTTGGACTGTTTATTGCGCAGGAAATCGTACGTGAACATGACGGTTGTATTGCCATAACTTCACAGCCGGGCAATGGGACACGGGTAATTGTGTTGCTTCCTGCCGGGGAGGTGGAAGGTGACTGAGACTTTATCTACTACTGGCCAGGTATTGATTGTCGATGATGAAGCAACTGCCGTTGAGAATCTAGCGCATGTCTGCCGCAAGGAAGGATATGAAGTCACCACCCGGACTAGTGGCAATGGCGCAATTGAAGCCCTGGAAAAACACCGCTTTGATGTAGTTCTATCCGACCTGAGAATGGAAAAAGTTGACGGTATGGACATACTGCGAATGGCAGCGAAGCTCGATCCTGAAACTGCCGTAGTGCTGATAACTGGCTATGCAACACTGGATTCCGCTGTTGAAGCAATGAAGGCAGGTGCGTTCCATTACATCGCTAAACCGTATCGTCTGGATGAAGTGCGTGAGGTGGTGCGCAACGCGATGGAATTCGTCAACCTGAAAAGGGAAAACCGACGATTAAAGGAACAGCTGACGATAATCCGCAGTGGATCATCAATCATTACGCAGGACAGGGTTATGCTGCGTCTGCTGGAAACGGCACGGCAAATAGCGCCCACAGATACGAATGTTTTGATCACCGGGGAGAGCGGAACGGGCAAAGAGTTGCTGGCGAAATTCATTCATAGCCATAGCAAGCGTAGTGAAAAAAAATTCCAGGCCCTGAATTGTGGTGCTTTACAGGAGGATCTGCTGGCCAATGAACTATTTGGCCATGAAAAAGGTGCCTATACTGGAGCAAGTGAAGCGCGACAAGGATTGATTGAGGCTACAAATGGAGGCACCCTGTTTTTAGATGAGATAGCTGAAATGTCACTCGGAATGCAGGTGAAATTGTTAAGGGTCATTCAGGAACGTGAAGTTCTGCGCGTGGGGGCAATCACGGCAAATCCTGTGGATATCAGGTTGCTTGCTGCGACTCATCGGAATTTGCGCGATGAGGTCAGCGCTGGTCGCTTTAGAGAAGATTTGTTTTATCGCCTTGATGTGGTTGAATTACATCTTCCTCCATTGGCAGAACGACGAGAAGACATTCCTCTTCTGGCCTTTTATTTTCTGCACAAACATGCACTTCGGATGGACAGGGTAGTGGACGATATTGATTCTGATGTAATATCTGCTCTGCTTGATTATGACTATCCCGGAAATATTCGTGAGCTTGAAAATATTATTGAGCGCGGCGTGGCGCTGTCCCAGGAAAAACAGCTGACAAGAGCGAGCTTACCAGCCACATTTGCAGCCTATGAGATAAATGTGGTCAGGGAAGAGTCGGGACGTCTTCCCAGCCTGGCTGAAAGAGAAGCTGACTATATTCGCTACGTGTTAGAACAAAGCGATCAAAACCGCACGCGGGCATCAAAAGTTCTAGGCATCGATCGGGTCTCGTTATGGCGGAAATTAAAAAAATATGGCATGGAAGAGGATAATCATATTGATACTGATGTTAAATAATTTTAAAGCACTGCAGAGTAACATTGCAGTGTTGCACTCTGCCGGAACCTATTGCACCATAGCTAACTAATATAGCTGAGAAGAACCTTCTAAGAACCAGGGTAAATACATTCACTGAAAACTGAGGACTTTACTATGAGCGATAAAACAGAAAAAGACACAGCAACTGATCAGAAGACATTGGGCCAGCAACTGGATGATGCCATGGCAATGTGGGAAGCGAAAATTGATGAGGCCAGGGTGCAAATGAACCTCGGCAGCAAAGATGCCATGGATGCAATGCAACCTCATATTGACCAGCTCGAAGAAGGACTGAACAAGGCCAAAGATCAATGGCAGGACTTTGCCAATAGTTCCGAAGGCGCATGGGATGAGATTCAGACTGGTATGAGTGACTCGATGAAGTCGATGCAGCAGGCGATTTCAAAGGCGACAGAGAATTTCACCGGTAAAAAAGACTAGCTAATCACTGTCCGACATATGTTCTGAACAATTCAGAGAGATTAATCATGGATGGGTTACCACCAGGCGTATTCATGGCTACAATTGCTAATGGGCATAGAATACGATCAGAAGATCGGCTTCAGCACTCTGCTACCGGTTGATGAACTGATGAAAAGACTGGATAAATT
>JASJFV010000342.1:0-6352 GCA_033791885.1 Gammaproteobacteria bacterium
CGCTTTATTGAGGGCAAACAGCCCGGGCTGGAAGCGCAGCTTGCCAACCTAGCAGACAGTATAGCTTACAATAATCATGATGTAGATGATGGCCTGAGGTGTAGCCTGATTACAGTTGATCAGCTGCGTGAAACTCGATTATTTGCTATGCAATGTGAGGCAGTCAGTAAGCGCTACCCACAACTCGATGGCAGACGTATGATTAATGAAACTGTTCGCCGAATGATTAATCACCTGGTTGTTGACCTGATTGAAACGAGCCGGGCACGCCTGCTTGATTCAGGTGTCAGAGATATCGAAGAGGTGAGGGCATATGACGAGCCCCTTTTGATGCATAGTGATGAAGTGGTCGAGGATTCACAGGAACTGAAACAATTTCTTCGACGAAATTTATATCAGCACTACCGGGTGCTGCGCATGAGTAAAAAGGCGGCACGCGTGATTAGTAAGATGTTTGAGGCCTTTATGGATGACTATCGTACCCTGCCAACACAATATCATACCCTGTCATCGGAAATGGCCGGTGACTCGGATAGTGCACTGGCAAGGGTTATAGCCGATTATATTGCCGGTATGACAGACCGTTTTGCGATTACAGAATACCGGCGCCTTTTTGAACCAGGAGAATTAACCTGATGGTTGCAAGAACATGAAATCAACGCACTATGATGCCATCGTTATAGGAAGCGGCCCTGGTGGTGAAGGTGCTGCAATGAAGCTATCCAAGAGTGGTTGCCGGGTTGCTTTAATTGAGAGGAAAGAGCGGGCCGGGGGTAACAGCACGCATTGTGGCACCATCCCGAGCAAAGTCTTACGGCATGCCATACAGGTGCTGGCAGACTATCGTAAGAATCCGCTGTTCAAGGGTGTTACAGAGCAGATCAGGCCCGACTATGCGGCCTTGATGCATAATGTAGATAGAGTAATCGAGAAGCAGGTATTACAGCTAAATCGTTACTGTGAGCGCAACCACATAACGGTTTATCATGGCCAGGCGAAGTTTATTGATGCGCATCACATCAACGTGATTGTAAATGATCTCGATAAAGAGACACTGAGCGCGGATTATTTTGTTATCGCTACCGGTTCACGACCGTACCACCCACCGGACCTTGATTTTAATCATCCGCGTATTCATGACAGTACCAGCATACTGCGACTCGACCATACGCCGGATTCACTGACTATCTATGGTGCCGGAGTTATCGGCTGCGAGTATGCTTCGATCTTCAGTAACCTGGATGTAAAGGTCAACCTGGTTAATACACGTGACAGATTGTTGTCTTTCCTTGATGATGAAATCACCGATGCACTGAGCTACTATTTGCGCGAGCAGGGTACTGTGATTCGCCACAATGAAGAATATGATCGGGTGGAGGCTCTGGAGGATAGTGTTATTCTGCACTGCCGTTCCGGCAAGAAGATCAGGACTGATCTGTTGCTGTTTGCAAATGGCAGAACGGGGAACAGTGACAATATGGGCCTGGATAATCTCGCTCTGGAGGTCGATAGCCGCGGTTGTATACCTGTCGATGAACAGTACCAGACAGAGTGTAAGCATATTTATGCCATAGGTGATGTGATAGGAGCCCCCGGGCTGGCAAGCGCCAGTTATGACCAGGGCAGATATGTAGCAGCATGCATTGGCGACCCGGAAGTTGGCTGGGAGCTCGACAGGGAATTTCCTACCGGTATCTATACCAGCCCGGAAATCAGTTCACTTGGAAAAACAGAGCGTGAACTTACAGCGGAAGGGGTCCCTTACGAGGTCGGTCAGGCTATGTTTAATTCTATTGCCCGGGCACAGATTGCCGGACATACTGTGGGCATGCTCAAACTGTTATTTCATCGAGAAACGCTGGAAATTCTAGGTATTCATTGTTTTGGTGAGCAAGCGTCTGAAATCATACATATTGGACAGGCAGTGATGACGCGGCAGGGAGAGGCAAATAACATACGTTATTTTGTTGAAACGACATTTAATTATCCAACCATGGCAGAAGCCTACAGGGTAGCTGCGCTAAATGGATTGAACCGTAACTTTTAACACAATCTCCGGGAGAAAAACATGAGTGGTGGAATGATCTTTCTTGCTGTTGTCGTGGCAATCGTGCTCTACGGCATCGTTCTGTACAACAACCTGGTTGGTTTGCGCAACGGAGTAAAAAATGCTTTCGCACAGATCGACGTTCAGTTGACTCGTCGATATGACCTGATACCCGCATTGATTGAATCGGTGAAGGGTTATATGAAACACGAACGGGAGACTCTGGAGGCCGTTATCACTGCCAGGAATGCGGCGGTCAGTGGCTTGCAGGCTGCAGCCGCAGATCCCGTCAATGCTCAGGCCATAGCTGAATTATCAGGAGCTGACCAGGCTCTAAGTGGCATGTTGGGTCGCCTTTTTGCCTTATCGGAGTCCTATCCTGACCTAAAGGCAAATGAAAACATGCGAGACTTCCAGGAGCAGTTGACGACAACTGAAAATAAAGTCTCTTTCTCCCGACAGGCTTTCAATGATGCAGTGATGAGTTATAACAACGGCATTGAAATGTTCCCCGGATCGCTGATTGCGGGCTGGTTCAAGTTCACGCCAAGCGCATTTCTGGAAATTGAATCAGAAACGAAACGCGAGATGCCGGAAGTGAAATTCTGATTCAGATAATGATCGTATTTTTCTTCAGATGAACTTTTTCCAGCAACAGGAGCATGCGAGGACAAAAACGCGCTGGCTATTATTCATTTATGCACTGGCTGTTGCGGCGATTGTCATTGCGCTGGACGTTATCTTCCTGCTGGTTAGGCACTTCACAGTAAGTGAGTACTCACAGCAATTGGCTGTGCCGTCCGATATAAAAGGCTGGATAGAAGCTGATGCCCAATCTTTAATCCTGGTCTCACTAGGCATAATTGCTTTTATCGGCCTGGCAAGTCTTTACCGCGTTATGACTCTAAAAGGAGGCGGCAGCAAGGTTGCTGCGTCTCTTGGTGGAACGCATGTCGATAATAACCATCCAGATCGGCGTGTGCGCAGGCTAGTCAATATCGTAGAGGAAATGGCTATAGCATCCGGTTTGCCCGTGCCGCAAGTGTATGTATTGGAGCAGGAATCCGGCATAAATGCCTTTGCAGCAGGACACCAGCCGGAGGATGCCGCAGTGGCCGTCACGCGCGGAGCTCTGGATATTTTCACGCGTGACGAGCTGCAAGGTGTGCTCGGGCACGAGTTCAGTCATATTCTAAACGGCGATATGAGAATGAATATGCGTCTACTCGGCCCGTTGTTCGGCATTATGCTGATTGGATTAATGGGCGGCATTCTCCTGCGAAGTACAGCCCGCACCCGGATTCGTTCCAGTAAAGAGTCTTCCGGTGGTGTGATGGTGGTACTGATACTAGGCGTAGGACTGACGATCATAGGCTATATCGGCCAGCTGGCAGGGCGATTGATCAAGGCGGCCATTTCACGGCAGAGGGAATACCTGGCCGATGCTTCCGCGGTTCAGTTTACACGCCACAAAGAAGGCATAGGCGGTGCGCTTAAAAAAATTGCCGCCTGGCAGCATGGTTCAGCACTCGCAGATTCAGGTGTAGAGGAAGTTAGCCATATGCTTTTTGCCAATGGTTTGCAGCGACAATTCAGCAGTCTGCTGGCTACCCACCCGCCGCTTGTAGATCGTCTGCAGCGGCTTGGTATGGATGTTGATAAAAGGGAACTGGACAGACTGTCTGCGGAAATTCAACAGATAAACCTTAGAACAGCGCATAGTAAGGCGACTGCTGCTGAGGTAGAAGAACAGTCAGGTTTTGCGACGGAAGGTGTTTCTGGCTTCGCCAACTATTATGCAGATGGCTTCGATGATGAGTCGCTGCAATCCGCGCGTTCTGTACTTAACTATATTCCAGCTGGAATCCGTGCTGAAGCAGAATCGGAACATACTGTCCGTGAAATCATTCTTGCCTTGTTGCTGAATGATGATACTGATTTAAAAGCACAGCAACTGAATGTCATTCGAGCTGCCGGGGCAGGTATCGATTCTCAGCGTGTCATTGAAGTGCGGCTGCAGCTGGATGGAATGTCAAAAAACCTCAGGTTGCCGATACTTGACCTGGGTTTTCCGGCAATTCGCTATCTCACCTGGCAGAAGCGGCTTGATTTTTATCAGCTGATCGAACAATTGATTCCCATTGATGGCGAGGTCAGCAGTTTTGAATACATGCTTTCTCGTTTACTTTTACAGATGCTGGAAGAAAACCGCAGGCCAGATACCTCCACTGGCACGAAACGAGTAAAGCTGTCTCGTCTGCAGTTTCATCTCCGGACACTGTTTTCTGTAATAGCCGCATTTGGTCATGATAGTGAATCTCAGATAATACGTGCCTATAACGCAGGCATGAATAACCTTTTTGGAAACCAGCAATGGCCAGAGTATTATTTGCCAGCTGACTGGCCAACGCATTTTGATGGTGCCCTGACTGCAATAGATCAGGCTCGTCCACTGGTCAAAGAAGAGATCATCAATAGCCTTATCGTTACAATCGGTTTTGATAATGACTATCGAATAGAAGAATACGAGATGCTGAGGGTGATAGCCGCTCTACTGCATTGTCCGATGCCATTGATAGAAGAGAGTGACCTTAAACCCTGATGTAACCCTGGTAATCAGGGCATAGGACAACTGAATCTGCTAACATACGATCACGAAATTTCATGAAAAAGAAAAGAAAATGAGAGTAATTAAGATGATGATTGCACCCGTTGCAGTCTTGCTGGGGCTAATCGTATTCAGCTTTGGCGCTGCAGCAGCAGGGGAAGCGGAAAGCAATGAAAGCAAAGTTTTCAGTGCCGCGGATGTGGATCCTGCAGTTATTGATAGCGGGCTTGAACCTGAGATTAACATCCAGCAGTTTGATAATCGTGAAGTTCAGGAATACAGTGTTAATGATCACGTATATATGGTCAAAATTACCCCAGCGGCCGGCTCGCCGTATTACCTGGTTGATCCTGATGGTACAGGTGAAATGGAATACAAGCGGGACACTATCGGGCTAGAAGTAAATCCACCTCAATGGACACTGTTTCGCTGGTAATAGTGTAGATTCAGCTTATTTTATTAAACAACAATATAAATTTTTACATAAGTTTATATAAAACAACTTAAGAGTAGATCGTCGTCATGAAACATAACACTATCCAATTAATCGCATTATTGTTTGCAGGTTTAATAATGAGCATTGGGGCACACGCCTCCAGTATGGATAAAGTGAAAAAAAATGGAGCGGTACGCTGCGGCATTAATGAAAACCTGCCTGGCTTTTCAGAAAAAAATAGCGCAGGGCAATGGGTCGGACTTGATGTGGATATTTGTCGCGCAGTGGCAGCTGCCGTTTTATCTGATGCATCAAAGGTCGAATATATTCCAGTGTCGGCGACAAATCGATTTGAATCGCTTGCTTCGGGTAAGATTGACATACTGTCAAGGAATACGACATGGAACCTGTCTCGTGATACTGGCATGGGCATTACTTTTGTCGGAGTGAACTATTACGATGGCCAGGGCTTTTTGGTAGCAAAGAAATCTGGCATCAGGAGCGCGCTAGAATTAGACGGTTCAACAATCTGCGTAGAAAAGGGCACGACACATATCGAAAACCTGAAAGATTATTTTTTACTCAACCGGATGAAGTACCAGGTAAAGGAGTTTGATTCCGCGCAGATGGCATTAACTGCCTATGAAGAGGGCCAATGCAAGGTCATTACATCTGACCAGTCCTCGTTATACTCTTTTCGAACACAGCTAAAGAAACCGAAAGAGTCAAAGGTGTTACCCGAGGTCATTTCAAAGGAACCTCTAGGGCCTGCCGTCGCTGCCGGTAATGGCACATTGGCGAAGATCGTACGCTGGAGTCTGTTTGTTATGCTGGATGCAGAAGAGGCGGGTATCTCATCGGATAATATAGACCAGGTACGCCAAATTTCACGTGATCCAGCCGTACGCCGATTGCTCGGACTGGAAAAAAACACTGGTGAGAACCTTGGTTTGCAGAAAGACTGGGCCTATAACATCATCAAGCAGGTTGGTAATTATGCCGACTCGTTCAATCAAAATGTAGGCAAAGGTTCACCGCTCAAGGTCAAGCGTGGGCTGAATGCACTGTGGCGTGATGGTGGGCTGCATTATGCGCCACCGATAGATTAGGTTTTATATTTGTGCTGGCGCACAGCTGATTGGTTTTGCCCTTCCCTGACAGGGTTCTTTTTCTTGATTTTTGATTGAATTTTCATTCATTTTTCGCCCTTTATGGGCGAGTATCTTTTCTTTGCGTGACCAAAGAAAAGGTACCAAAAGAA
>JASJFV010000343.1:0-17346 GCA_033791885.1 Gammaproteobacteria bacterium
TCGTTGCAATGGCAATGGCTATGATTGTCGTTAATACAGACTTGTGGCCTCTATATAAAGGTTTGCTGGCTATTCCTCTCGAGATTCGCGTCGGCGAATTTGAAATTGCCAAACCGCTACTGTTGTGGATCAACGACGGACTGATGGCGATCTTTTTCTTCCTCATTGGCCTGGAGGTGAAGCGGGAAGTTCTTGAGGGTGAACTTTCTGATCCAGCGCAGATTATGCTGCCGGCTGTAGCTGCTGTCGGTGGTGTAGTGGTTCCTGCCCTGGTGTTTACCTGGTTTAACTACGGTGATGAGTCTGCCATGCAGGGCTGGGCAATACCTACTGCAACTGATATTGCTTTTGCACTGGGTATTCTCTCTTTGCTGGGTAAACGAGTACCTGCATCATTAAAGCTCTTTTTATTAACACTCGCCATCATCGATGACCTGGTGGCTATTCTTATTATCGCGGTGTTTTATTCTGTAGAAATATCAATGATATCTCTCGTAATAGGTGGCCTTGCCTATGCTGCATGTGTGTTTCAGAACTTGCGCGGAGTGATGCGGTTAACCTCCTATCTTGTATTCGGCTTGATCATGTGGGCAGCGGTGTTGAAATCCGGTGTACATGCGACGATAGCCGGTGTTTTACTGGCATTCACCATTCCTTTAAGGCACCCAAAAGGTAAAGATTATTCGCCGTTGAGACATCTGGAGCATGACCTCCACCCAACAGTGGCTTTCTTCATTTTGCCGTTATTTGCATTTGCCAATACCGGTATCCCGCTGGAAGGAATGAATATGAAGACATTATTGTTACCTGAGCCTTTCGGCATTGCTATGGGTCTGTTCGTGGGCAAGCAACTCGGTGTATTTACCTTTACCTGGGCAGCAGTCAAAACCGGTATAGCCAAATTACCACCAAGAGTTGGCTGGCTGGAGATCTATGGCCTTTCCGTTCTTACAGGCATCGGCTTCACCATGAGCCTGTTTATCAGTTCGCTGGCATTCGAGGAAGGGGCAACTAACCTTAATGCGGACCGCCTGGGCATCCTCGCCGGATCGTTTGCCTCTGCCTTTCTTGGTTTTGTTGTTCTCTATTTTGCACTGAAAAATAAAGCCCCGGTTGATGATGAGCTGGAAGCCAATGAGAACGGCGAGTGAATATACAGGTACTTTTCTTTGCCAGTCTGCGGGATATTTCAGGGGTTGGAGAAAAACAGCTTGATATCACGGAAGGAATGTCTGTAGCTCAATTATGGCAGCAGGTATCGGTCGATTTCGAACTGCTGCCTGATAAGGTGTTGTGTGCTGTCAACCAGGAGTATGTTGATCAGGACTACCGACTTAAACAGGGGGACCATGAAGTTGCTTTCTTTCCTCCTGTTACCGGCGGCTGAGAGTCCATTTTTACTATGAAGCAGGTAAATAGTCACTTTATAGACCTTGATGATGTCTCTGCTTATCACGCGTGGCGTGATCGTAAACTATCGCAGATGCCGGGCAGTATTGATGAATACATGGTACCTGTGAAGGACCCGGTTCGCCTGACCGAAGATGAACACGATGCAATTCATGACTTGTTAGCGCGGACGAATATGGCGATATTTGTTGCTGATCCTGATGAAGCACGTAACAAGACTATTCCTGTCAATATCTCATCACAGTTTGGCATGCAGCGACTGGATCATAATATGGGCGCAGATCATGACGGTGTCAGTGAATTGACTGTGCGTGATGGCCAGTGGCGTGGCGGCTATATTCCCTATACGAATAAACCTATCCATTGGCATACCGATGGGTATTACAACGAAGAAAAGAGAAAGATATATGGAATGGTGCTGTACTGTGTACAGAATGCCTTAAGAGGTGGTGAAAACGCTTTACTGGATCATGAAATTGCATATATCCATCTTCGTGACAGTAACCCCGATTTTGTACGAGCTTTCCTTCATCCTCAGACAATGACAGTTCCTGCCAATGTTATCAATGGCAATGAAATACGCCCAGAGAGGAGCGGGCCGGTGTTCTCAGTCAATGAAAGTGGTGCTTTGCATATGCGATATACTGCCCGTGCTCGCAGCATAAGCTGGCGTGACGATGATCTGACCAGAGAGGCAACGGCCTGTCTGAGTGAATTTCTTGCTTCTAAATCACCTTATATTTTACATGTCGGACTCAGACCCGGACTGGGACTGATCTGTAATAACATTCTTCATGACCGCAGCGGTTTTGATGAAGATGATGATCATCGGCGCTTGATATATCGCCTGCGTTATTACGATAGGGCAGATAGCTGATAAAATACCTCTGGCGTTCACTTACCCTGTTTGATTTCAACACGCAATCTGACTCTTACAGGCATAGTCGTGTTATCCTTTGCAGTAGAGATTTGTGGTAGAAAAAAGGAGCGGAAATATGTCAAAAGAAAACAGGCCGAATGACCCACTGGACATCCTCGGTGTGGCTTATGAGACCATGCTGGAACGCAGTGCGACAGAGTTTCGTAAACTGGAGAAAAAGACAGGGCCAGCTCTACATTCATTGATTGACAATGCAAAGGCAAAAGCTGTCGAGCTTGGAGAAATTACAGAAGATGAAGCTGCGCACCTGGCGGAATATCTGAAACGTGATTTGTCTGATGCTTCATTTTATATATCGGAGCATGGCAGGGAACTTAAAGACTGGCTGGGATTTGAAGATAGTCTGATTGCCGCAGAGTTGCTCGATGTGTTCCTGCAGGCAGCTAATCCGACGACTGTTGAAATGAACGAACTGAAGCTGGAATTGGCGGCCCAGTCAATCTACAAGACTGGCGAAGTTACCGGTCCCGGTGCACTGGCTTGTGATGAATGTGGTGAAGTGCTGCATTTCCACAAAGCGGGTCGTATTCCGCCTTGCCCGAAGTGCCATAAAACGAGTTATCACCGGCAGTCCTGATAGTCAGGTTTGGCATGCTCTAAGCAAGATAGAATAGTATACCGGCAACAATGTTAGAGATTTAGAGATTAAAACTCTGGTGTAGTTCCGGCATCACAACCCGGGTGTGGGTTATAAGCTGCGCAAGAGCATCCATTGCCCGTGTCTCGCCATGTACGATGTAAGTCGTTGCAGGCTGACCGGCTTTCTGATGCCAGTCCAGCAGGCCTTGCTGGTCGGCATGTGCTGAAAAGCCACCTATGGTGTAAATCTTTGCCTTTACACGGATTTCTTCGCCGAAGATCTTCACCGTCTCTGCACCGTCAATTATTTTCCTGCCGAGCGTGCCAGAAGCAGCAAATCCAACGAAGATTACACTGGATTTGGCACGAGCAAGGTTGTATCGCAGGTGATGTACGACACGCCCACCGGTGCACATTCCGGACCCCGCCATGATGACAGCACCGCCGGTAATCTGGTTGATTGCGATCGACTCTGAGGTTTCACGGGTGAAATGCAATCTTGCTAATTTAAAAGGGTCATGGCCACTCTTGAGTACCTTCGCGGCATCCTCATCATAACATTCAGGGTGACGACGAAAAATTTCAGTTGCAGATATAGCCATTGGTGAATCAAGAAAAACCGGCAGGTTCCTGTTGAGTGAACCATTTTCAGTGCCTTCACGCAGGTAATAGAGAATTTCCTGTGTGCGCTCGAGCGCAAAGGTAGGGATGATGACATTGCCTCCACGTGCGTGCGTGGTGTTAATTGCATCATATAACTCCTCAATAGAAGGCTTCAGCAATTTATGCTGTCGGTCGCCATATGTCGATTCCATGACGACAATATCAGTCTCAGGTGGATCAGCCGGGTCGCGCAGTATCGCTCGACCTGCATAACCGAGGTCGCCAGAAAACAGGATACGGCGACTAGTATTCTTTTCTTCAAGCTCAAGCTGAATGGATGCAGAACCAAGAATATGGCCAGCCTCTAAAAAGGTTGCATTGATACCTGGAGCAATTTGAATTTTCTGGTTATAAGATGCCTTTCTGCCAAAAAAGTCCGTCGCATTCAATGCATCCAGAGTTGTGTATAACGGCTGTATTTCGACGATATCTTTGCCTCTTCTACGCGCTTTTCGCCGTTGGTATCGCGCATCCTCTTCCTGCAGTCCCGCAGAATCCAGCATCACCAGGCGGGCAAGTTCTCGTGAGGCGGCTGTAGTTATGATTTCACCCTGAAATCCGCGTTTGACTAATAGCGGGATGCGGCCACAATGGTCAAGGTGTGCATGGGTCAGCAGCAGAAAATCAATACTCTTCGGATCAAAGCCAAAGTCGCCGGAATTCTCTATGGTGATTTCTTTTCGACCTTGATATAAGCCACAGTCAATAAGTATTCGTTTGCTACCACACTGTACCAGGTGGCATGAGCCGGTGACGTTACGATCTGCACCGTGAAAAGAAATTCTCATTATAATTTACGATTTGCAATCATCGCAGCGTCAGCATCATTGCTCTGGGGTCGTCGGTGTGATTTTGGCGGTAAAACTTTCGCTACGACGACAGAAATATTATCTGGACCACCATTTTCATTGGCCAGCTCTACAAGCTTTTCGGCAGTTTTCTGCGGGCCGCCATCCTGATTGAGTACGAACCCAATGGTGTTATTGCTTACAACTTCAGTCAGACCATCCGAGCAAAGAACAAAAACATCGCCAGGCTGTGGACAGCCAGATATGAAAGAAGGCTCAATTTCACGATTTCCGAGAGCCTGCAGTAAAAGAGCCCTTTGCGGATGGCGTTTTGCATCTTCTAGCTTGATAGTGCCTTGTTTGACCATGCCCTGTATCCAGCTATGGTCAGTTGATAACTGTTTGATTTTTCCATCACGAAAACGGTAACAGCGAGAATCACCAACATTTCCTATTACAAACCAGCTGCCGCAAAACAACAGGCAGGCGATGGTTGTACCCATTCCGCTTTTTTTATCATCACCACCAGATTCGTCAACGATTTTTCTGTTTGCCTGCTGAATTGATTTTTCCATCAGGACTTTTAATGGACCAGGGGTGGAGAAGGCATCATCAGATTTAGCTTCTATATGAATGCCAGCAATAAGAAACTGACTGGTGACATCGATAGCTAGCTGGCTGGCTACTTCACCTGCATTATGTCCTCCCATGCCGTCGGCCACGATTGCCAGGCTGTGGTGACTGTCAACAAGAATATTATCCTCATTGTTGTTACGGCGCTGTCCAGTGTCAGTGATGCCAGCGATCCTGATTCGAACATGTTGGGGGCGACCGGGGATTACTGGTTTCATGTTTCGCTGCTTGAGATCATTGTTAATTCGAGTATCCGCTGGTATGTTTTAGACAGCCGCTCAGGGTCTTCCAGCATAACATGTTCATCTATCTGGTGAATACTGGCATTACAGGGGCCCAGCTCAACAACCTCAGCTCCAGTTGGTGCGATAAAACGCCCATCTGATGTACCGCCAGAAGTTGAAAGCTCGGGTTTGATTCCAAGGACATCGTTGCATGCATTGCTGACTGCTTCTACCAGTGCGCCTTTCCTGGTTAAAAACGGCTTGCCTGACAGCCGCCAGTCTATCGAGTAGTTTAATTCGTGTTTGTCAAATACCGCGGTTACATAGTCTCGAATTTGCATTTCATTTAATTCAGAAGAAAAACGAAAGTTGAACTTTATCTCTACATTTCCAGGTATGACATTTTCAGCACCTGTACCCGATGAAACATTTGAAATCTGGAAACTGGTGGGTGGAAAAAAATCATTACCCTGGTCCCATTCGATTTCTACCAGTTCAGCGAATGCGGGCAGGGCACGGTGAAATGGATTGTCTGCCAGGTCAGGATAGGCAACATGACCCTGTTTGCCGTGAACGGTCATATATCCATTCAGTGAGCCACGTCGGCCTACTTTGACAGTGTCACCTAGCAAGCTGACAGATGAAGGCTCACCAACGATACAATAATCAATCTTGAGCGACTGCTCCTGCAGCCATTGCATGACCTTAACTGTACCATTTATAGATGGCCCTTCTTCATCCGATGTGATTAGCAGAGCAATGGTGCCCGGGTGATCCGGGTTTTGCTGAATATACTGTTCTACTGAGGTAACAAAGGCAGCGATAGAGGTTTTCATGTCGGCACTGCCGCGACCATATAATTTACCGTCACGCTGTGTTGGTGTGAATGGCGGTGATGTCCAGTTACTTTCCTTACCGGTCGGTACAACATCCGTGTGGCCGGCAAATACAAACAGTGGTTTACCTCTACCGTGCGTTGCCCAGAGGTTGTCAACATCTTCAAAGCGCAGGTGCTGGCAGACGAAGCCAATAATGCTTAGTCGCTCAGCAATCAGCTTCTGGCAACCCTCATCAGCGGGTGTGACAGATGGACGACTGATTAACTCACAGCTTAAATCAAGAGTATCTTCAGTCATGCATCAGTCTTGAGTAGTTCGCTATATCGCTCAGGAGTGAAGCCAACTTCGATTATGTTTCCAATCTGCAGAACGGGCCGTTTTATCAAAGTCGGGTGTTTCATCATCAGCGTCATGGCACGCGTTTCATCAAGATCATCGCGATCTTTATCATCCAGGCTGCGCCATGTTGTGCTGCGTTTGTTTAACAGACTGGTCCAGTCTACCTTTTCCAGCCAGGTGCCAAGTGTATGGCGTACAAACTGATCAGATCTTAGATCGAGGAAGCTGTATTGATGGCCATTATCCTCTAACCATTTCTGCGCAGATCGTACGCTGTCGCAGTTTTTAATACCAGCAAGGATGATTGGAGTAGCCATGATTCAGTACATTCTGATTTATAGTTATTACTAAATTATTCAAACGATTCAGGCTTCACGAAGTAACTCATTAATGCCCACTTTACTACGGGTTTTCTCGTCGACTTGTTTTACGATGATAGCGCAATTCAGGTTATAACTGCCATCTTTTGATGGCAATGAACCTGGTACAACGACAGAGTAAGGCGGTACACGGCCATAACTGTATTCACCTGTTTCCCGATTAAAGATTTTGGTGCTTTGACTAAGGAAAACTCCCATGGCCAGAACAGCACCTTCTTCTACTATCACGCCTTCTACCACCTCAGAACGCGCACCAATGAAACAGTTGTCTTCAATGATGGTGGGGGCTGCCTGTAGCGGCTCCAGTACGCCACCGATTCCTACACCTCCGCTGAGGTGCACATTTTTACCGATTTGCGCACAGGAACCCACAGTTGCCCAGGTATCAACCATAGTGCCTTCATCGACATAGGCGCCGATATTTACATAGCTTGGCATGAGAACGACATTCGGTGCTATGTAAGATCCGCGGCGAGCAGTTGCAGGTGGAACGACTCTATAACCGCCCTGACGGAAGTCACGTGAATTGCTATCACTGAACTTTGACGGAATTTTATCGAAATAATTAGTGAAGCCGCCTTTAATAAAACTGTTATCTTCAATACGGAAATATAACAATACCGCTTTCTTTAGCCAGTCATTGACAATCCAGTCACCCTCTTTTTTCTCAGATACCCGTGCTTCACCTGTATCCAGCATTTCTATAGCGCTGTATACGGCATCTTTTACATGGCTTGCAGCAGTGCGTGGAGTGATATCTGCACGTTGCTCATAGGCTTCTTCGATCTGGTTCTTCAGGTCTTGCATTTCTATTTCCTCGGAAATTAGTCAGTTTCAGTTTTCAGGTGTCGATTTGTATTGTTCACAACCGCGTATTCTTACATTATTTCAGTTACAAATTCGCGAATTCTTTCGGCAGATTCTATACATTCCTCCAGTTCAGCCACCAGGGCGATTCGCACGCGGTTATTACCGGGGTTCCCGCTCAGCGTATCACGTGCCAGGTAAGTTCCCGGCAGAGTTACTACATTTTCATTTAGAAACAGATTGCGGCTGAATTGTTCCTCATTCATGGGCGTTTCCGGCCACAGGTAGAAGCCGGCCGGTGGGTTATTCAATTTCAATACAGGCTCTAATATACCAATCACAGCGGTGAATTTATCACGATAAGTGGCCCGATTTCGAATGACATGCTCATCATCATCCCATGCTGCTACTGATATGGCCTGGGTCAGTCGGTTCGGCACACAGCCGTGATAGGTGCGATATTTAAAGTAGCCATCAATGATATTACTGTCTCCGGCAACAAAGCCCGAGCGCAGTCCTGGCAGGTTGGAACGTTTAGAAAGGCTATGAAAAACGATGCAGCGCTCGAAATTAGTTCTTCCCAGAGCAACCGCAACCTGCAAAAGACCTGTAGGTGGTTTATCTTCATCTCGATAGAGTTCGCTATAGCATTCATCAGCTGCAACGATGAAGTTGTATTGATCAGCCAGTCGTAGAACCTCGGTGTATATCTCTGCGGGCATAACTGCGCCGGTTGGGTTATCCGGTGAGCAGAGGATCAGCAGTTGGGTTTCCTGCCAGATTTGTACGGGCACCTTGTGCAGTTGAGGCAGCCAGCTGTTTTCCTCTGTGCTGTTAAGAAAATAGGGCGTTGCACCTGCCATGATAGTTGCACCTTCATAGATCTGATAGAAGGGGTTTGGCATAACAACACGTGCTGCATCATGATTGTGGCGGTCTATGGCAGCCTGGATAAATGAAAAAATGGCTTCCCGGCTCCCACTGACGGGTAAAACATGTCTCGCCGGGTCGAGAAGATTTTCATCAATACAGAAACGACGGCTTAGCCAGTGGCAGATTGACTCTCTCAGGTCTTCTTCGCCACGGGTTGCCGGATAACCTGATAGCAAATGACCACTCGTTGACAGGATGTCATGAATAAACGCGGGTGGTTTATGTTTAGGCTCACCCAGTGATAGCATTATGCGCTGTTTAGCAGTAGGCGGCTTAAGCCCGGTTAGAAGGTGATTGAGTCGTTGGAAGGGGTATTGTTGCAGGCTTTCCAGTCGGGAATTCATTTTTTCAAAAGATTTTAAAGTTATTGATATTAGAAACCGTATTGTTACTCTTACAGGCTTTCGCCATGCGAATCGGAAGATGTTTAAAATATGATTTCATTACTGGAATTCTGCGAATAATCGAGTCTGTCAATAATATATTGTCTAATATTATTCTGCTGTTCGCCGTCGGTTATTGGTTTGTTGGCAAGATCGGTAACAATAAAGATATCCTCAATTCGGGCACCAAAAGTGGCCACCTTGGCATTATGCAACTTGATGTCGCATTGATCGAATACTTCGGCAATCTGGTATAGCAATCCTGGTCTGTCCTGTGCGATGACTTCGATGCAGGTCTGCTGACCTTGATGTGTCTCAGAGAAATGAACCTCAGTCGGTATAGGAAACTGTTTTAAGGCACGGGCAATGTGAGCTTTCAGGGGGTCTCGGCCTTTGCGCGGATTCAGTAGCTGTTCTGTCAGTGCATTTTCGATTTCCTTAAGCTTGGCGGGCTCAAAGACTGCATCATCATTTTGATCCAGAACTCGGTAATTGTGCAGTGCAAAGCCCATTTGTGAAGTGTGCAGGCGTGCATCGACGATGTTCAGATGCTGACAGTCAAAACCAGCCGTGGTCATTACCAGCAGGTTTGCCAGGTCCGGAGTAAACACCAGTATTTCTGTGCTGCCTGAATTCTCTGCATAGCGTACAGAGACAATAGGTAACTCCAGTGCGCGAACATCGGCCAGGGTTTTCATATGCCACTGTAAAGTATCTATTTTGTAACGCAGGAAATAGTCACTATCGAACAGTGACAGGTATCGATGAAAAGTATCTTCCGACAACTGTGTCGGAACAAGGCTGGTGAACAGCTCCTGCTGCATGTTTTCAAGTCGTTCAGCATTGTATTCACTGTCTGTGGTGTCGCGTCTCAGATGTCTCGATGTGGCGTGATACAACTGCTGCAGGAGTTTATTTTTCCAGTCATTCCAGACGTTTGGGCTGGTTCCTCGCATATCAGCCATGGTTAGCAGGTAGATATTTTCCAGTCGTTCCTGGTTACCAACCTTGTCGGCAAACTCTTTAATGACAGCAGGATCTGAAATATCCGTTTTTTGCGCTGTCCACGACATGATCAGGTGATTGCGCACCAGCCAGGCGACAAGCTTTGTGTCATATTCGCTGAGGTCATGCTGACGACAAAATTGAATGCTGATCTTTTCACCTTTTTCGGAGTGATTGCCACCACGTCCCTTGGCAATATCATGCAGCAGGGCTGCGAGATATAAGCGTTCGGGCTTGAACAGAGAAGAGAACAGTTTACTTGCCAGGGGATATTCATCTCGAAATTCATCGATCGCCAGTCTGCGCAGGTTGCGAAGGACAAATAGACTGTGAACATCAACTGTGTAGATATGAAATAAATCATGCTGCATCAGGCCCACGACGCGGCCGAAGGCTGGGAAATACGCACCGAGTACACCATAGTTATTCATTTTTCGCATTATGTGCGTCAGGCCGGAACCATGACGAAACAATGAAATAAACAGGCTTCGGCAGGCGATGTCCTGGCGGAACTCGCGGTTGATCAGCGTCAATGAGTTATGAATCAGACGTATTGTGTTAGCCCTGATGCCTTTAAGTTCCGGCTTTTCCTGCAAAATGTAAAACACCTCAAGCAGGGCAAACGGCTGCCGATTGAATACGTCATTATCAACGACATCAACATAGCCATTGATGGCATTGAAACGTCGATTTATTTCAATGATGGTATTGTCCTGCTGATCAAGGAAGGCCTCTTCAAAATGCTGTAGCAGGATGTCGTTCAACAGACCGAGTTCCTTGACTGTCCGGTAGTAGCGCTTCATAAGCTGTTCTACTGCGAGGTTTCCGGGCTTGTCGGAGTACCCGAATTCTGCAGCCAGTTCTCGCTGGTGTTCAAACAAAAGACGGTCTTCGCGGCGACCGGTCAGGAAATGCAGGCCATTGCGCAGGCGCCAGAGAAAACTTCGACAGCGAATCAGTGTCTGGTATTCATCCCTGGTGAGAAATTCATGCTGAACCAGCTCCTGCAGGGAAGATGATTTGAAATAACGCATGGTGACCCAGCTGATCATGTGCAGATCGCGCAGGCCGCCAGGGCTTTCTTTAATATTTGGCTCCAGTTTATATGCGGTGTCGCCAAAGCGAACATAACGTTCGCGCTGTTCTTTTAGCTTGGCGTGGAAATAATCGTCGGCAGGCCATACTTTATCCGCTGCGATAGCTGACTGCATTTGACGAAATAGTTCTGTTGAACCGGTTAGCAAACGGGCTTCCATGAGATTAGTTACCACAGTCAGGTCAGTTGCCGCTTCGGCACATTCACTGACAGTGCGGACACTATGGCCAATGTCGAGGCCGATATCCCATAAAGTGTGGAGAAATTCTTCGCCTGATTCAGCAAAAGACTCACGCATATCCTCACTGACCAGTATCATTAGATCAATGTCGGAAGACGGGTGCAGTTCACCGCGGCCATATCCTCCTACTGCTATCAGGCTGCAACAGTCGGGTTCTGCATTCGGTTTGCTAATGGATTGCCAGATGCTTACAAGCAGCTGGTCTGTGAACCAGGTCCACAGGTTAATGATGTTGGAACTGGAGGCACCTGCAGACTGGGCCTGGTGAAGAATCTCCCTTGTCTCATGCAGTAATTGTTTAATCTCTCTACGCGGCTGAGGATGCTCACTAAGGATGATTGCTAATTTTTTCGCGGACGGAAAGTCCTTGCGTGTAAGCCTGGCAGGTTTTTTATTCATCGGAAAGAGTATTTAGACCTCTTCACCTTCTCGTAAAGTGAGTATTTCATGTCCATCTGCGGTGACCAGGATTGTATGTTCCCACTGTGCTGAGAGTTTGTGGTCGCGAGTTACTACAGTCCAGTTATCAGGCAGTAGTTTCACTTCTTTTTTCCCTGCGTTGATCATCGGTTCAATAGTAAATGTCATGCCCTCCAGCAGCTGTACTCCGGTGTTTGCTTCTCCATAATGAAGGACCTGGGGGTCTTCATGAAACTGGCTGCCGATTCCATGTCCGCAATATTCCCGCACAACGGAAAAACGGTTCTTTTCGGCGTGGGTCTGGATAACATGGCCGATATCACCAAGGTGAGCCCCCGGCTTCACTATTTCAATTCCCTTCAGCATGCACTCACGGCTATTTTGTATCAACCTTTCAGCGATAGTGGAAGGCTTTCCTACGCTAAACATCTGGCTCGTATCACCATGATAGCCATCTTTAATTACAGTAATGTCGATATTGATGATGTCGCCCTTTTTTAATATACGGTCACCTGGTATACCGTGACATACCTGGTAATTCAGTGAAGTGCATATCGATTTAGGAAAGCCATGGTAATTAAGAGGGGCGGGGATTGCATCCAGATCATTGACAATATATTTATGGCATATTGCATCGAGCTCATCCGTACTGATTCCTGCCTGGACATACGGAGCGATCATCTCCAGTACCTGTGCGGCAAGTCGACCTGCTACCCGCATTTTTGAAATTTCTTCTGCTGACTTGATAGAAATGCTCATATTAATAAACTCGTACTCGTTCCTGGTTAACGGGGCATTATAACCGGACTCTGGCTTATATGATGAGATACCAGATGAAATTTGGGGAAAAAATCCCGGCTGGCAGGCCGAAAACAAGTGGAGTAAATTCTAAGTTCTTTAATCTGACACATTATTATTAAGACTTTTTTCACTCTATAATTGTGTGTTTCAGCTGTCTGTGATATAAAGCCCGCCTCTTTTTCAGGCAATTGGTTCAACGTCTGAAGAGTTCACAGCCAGCAATGGCGTAATTAAAAATGATCATGGGATTAAAGCCGTGCCCGGGTGTTTGGCCGACTAAATAGTCGTTTGTCAGACTGGTGCTGCAACCCATGTGAATGTAACCCGAACGGAGAAAACATAAGATGTCTAAGATTTCGCTTCGCGATATGCTGGAAGCCGGTGTTCATTTCGGCCACCGTACACGCTTCTGGTACCCAAAAATGCGCCCCTATATCTTTGGTGAGCGTAACCAGATCCACATAATCAATCTGGAAAAAACCCTGCCCTTGTTCGAGGATGCCTGTAACTTCCTCGGGAAAATTGCTTCTAATGGCGGCAATGTAATGTTCGTTGGAACTAAAAGGCAGGCAAGCAAAGTTATCCGCGAAGCAGCAACACGCTCTGCTTCGCCATACGTCGACCATCGCTGGCTTGGCGGTATGCTGACGAATTTCAAAACTGTGCGTAATTCTATCAAGCGTCTGAAAGAACTTGATGAGCAGTTCGAAACAGGTCAGGCAGACAGGATGATCAAAAAGGAACGTCTACGCATAGAACGCGAGCGTACCAAGCTGGAACGTTCCCTGTCTGGTATCAAGAACATGAACGGCCTGCCCGATGCGTTGTTCGTTATTGATGTGAAATATGAATATATCGCTATCGCCGAAGCAAATAAGCTGGGTATTCCTGTTGTTGCGGTGGTTGATACAAACTGCAAACCAGAGGATATTGACTACGTCATTCCTGGTAATGATGACGCGATTCGGTCAATTCGACTCTATGCTGAGACAATAGCTGATGCCATTATTGAAGGAAGGCATGCTGTCGCGACAGCTCCGGTTGCTGCCGAGAACGACGATTTCATCGAAATGGATGATGCATCTGCACAGGCCCTGATAGAGAAAGTGAAAACTGACAGCGATGCAACCCTGGCGGTGGAAAAAGGTGACCAGGAAGAGTCTGTGTCTGCTGACGCTGTTGCTGAAACAGCATCTGAAGAGGCACCTGTAGCCAAAAAAGCGGTGAAGAAGAAAGCCGTTAAGAAGGCTGTGAAAAAGGCAGTGAAAAAGAAGGCAGTCAAGAAAGCCGCAGCGACCAAGGAAGATGAGTAAGCTGCATATCAGGTAATCAAGGCTACTGAGTATGGCCCGGATCAATGATACAGGGTCATACTTGTCACAGATTTAATACTGAACAATAGAGGGTTAAGAGATGGCTATTACCGCATCTATGGTCAAAGAACTGCGTGAACGTACCAGTGCAGGCATGATGGAATGTAAAAAAGCACTGTCTGAATCAGACGGTGATATGGAAGCGGCTGTACAGCTGCTGCGCACCAGCGGAGCTGCAAAGGCAGATAAGAAGGCAGGTCGTGTCGCTGCAGAGGGCGTTGTAAGCATATATATTAGTGACGACAAGAAGTTAGGTGTTATTGTTGAAGTTAATTCTGAAACAGATTTTGTTGCAAAAGGTGACGATTTTCAGAATTTCGCTGCAGATATCGCTGCGGTAGTTGCCGCCACGAATCCGGCAGATCTTGACGCGTTAAACGCGACAAAGCTTGCATCCGGTGAAACGGTTGATGAGACCCGACGCGCACTTATTGCAAAGCTCGGGGAAAACATAACTGTACGCCGCTTTGAAAGGGTCGAAGCAAGCGGTGATGCAGAAATTAGCAGTTATCAGCATGGCCTGAAGATCGGCGTACTGGTCAATAGCACTGGTGGCAACGATAACCTGGGCAAAGATCTGGCTATGCACGTAGCAGCTCTGAAACCAATGTGCGTTAGCACAGATGAAGTTCCAGCCGATGCGGTTGAGAAAGAAAAAGAAGTGTTTTCTGCACAGGCAGCAGAGAGTGGAAAGCCACCAGAAATTATTGAAAAAATGATTACTGGCCGTATCAACAAATTTCTCAATGAAGTTGCCCTGCATGGACAGGATTTTGTAAAAGATCCAGCCACCTCTATCGGCAAACTTTTAAAAGCAGAAAATGCCACGGTCGTCGCTTTTACGCGTGTTGAAGTCGGTGAAGGCATTGAGAAAAAAGTAGAAGACTTTGCAGCTGAAGTTGCCGCACAGGCTAAAGGTGCTTGATTAAAAGTAATTCATACCTGATGAACACCCGTAATCCTGTCAGAGTAGCCAGAAAATGAGCGAATCCACGACTGGTAGTGGTATACACCGAGTATTGTTAAAACTCAGTGGTGAAGCCCTGATGGGTGATCAGGATTTTGGCATTAGTCAGGATATGCTGAAATATGTCAGTGATGAGATACATACCGCTGTCCAGCGAGGTACTGAGGTCGGTATCGTCGTTGGTGGCGGTAATATATTTCGCGGCGTCTCAGCGGCAGCAGGCAACATGGATCGCGTTCCCGCTGATCAAATGGGTATGCTGGCGACTGTGATGAATTCAATAGCCATTGCTGAGAGCCTGAACCGCAACGGTATTGCTGCAAAAGTATTGTCCGCAGTACCCATTGGAACGTTTACCGAAACATTTAGTCGGCAACTGGCACTGGAGTACTTTGCAGCTGGAAAGGTCGTTGTTTTTGCTGCAGGTACGGGTAACCCGTATTTTACGACAGATACAGCGGCCAGCTTGCGGGCTATCGAAATAAGTGCTGACTTGCTACTCAAAGCTACCCAGGTGGATGGTGTCTATGATGCTGATCCAAAAACAGATCCCACTGCGAAAAAGTTTGCACATCTGGGGTTTGATGAGGTACTCAAGAGGCAGTTGGGAGTAATGGACCTGACAGCTATTACCCTTTGTCTTGAGAACGATTTGCCTCTGCGTGTCTACGAAATGCGCTCAAAAGGTGCCCTTGGCCGGATACTTGACGGGCAAAATGAAGGTACACTGGTGTCGAATCAATAGCATCTCGAATTATCTGCTCAATACAGTCAACAACAATTCAGACAGTAAGGGAAGAAAACGATGATTAATGAAATCCTTGATGATGCAAAAACACGCATGAACAAAAGTGTTGAATCGCTGAACAGCGAGCTGAGGCGCTTACGTACAGGTCGTGCGAATACAGCTCTGCTGGATAGTATTAAAGTTGACTACTATGGTAGTGCCACGCCTCTCAGCCAGGTTGCAAACATCAATGTCCAGGATGCTCGAACTCTGAGTGTGCAGCCCTGGGAAAAGAATATGGTGCAGGCGATTGAAAAGGCTATTCTTGAATCTGACCTCGGTTTAAATCCGATGTCAGCGGGTGACGTTATGCGTATTCCGATTCCTCCTCTAACCCAGGAGCGCAGAATGGATCTTGTGAAAATAGTCAAGAGTGAAGGCGAGGGAGGCAAGGTCGCTGTCAGGAATATACGCCGCGATGCAATTTCTCATATCAAGGAATTGCTGAAAGACAAGGACATTTCTGAAGATGATGAGCGCAGGGCTGAAGAGCAGGTGCAAAAATTGACAGATACCTATGTCGCCAGTATTGACGGCCTGCTGAAAGAAAAAGAAGACGAACTGATGGAAATATAATATTTCCGATTTCTTTACTACCGCTTTCATCTGCGCAGAGGTTTTAAGCCAGGATCAATCCAGCGAGGTCATCTTTTTTTTCCGCATCGCCAGTAGCAATAATTAACACCTTTTGTGATTTAGATGCGTCTGTAGTTTACTGTTGACCGGGTGTGTCAGATCGAGCTGATAGCGATGCAGTGATCTGGTATTTATATAGCATTATCTGAGCTGGGCAGAATTCGCCCAAGTGCCCTTTATGATTCTAATCGGCTGAGCTAAACTGTCTGCTTTACCTTCCTGATACGGATTGATGTCTGCGCCTGAAAATAAAATAATATCCTGCGATAAGCATCCAGACCCGACGGTTCCCCGCCATGTTGCTGTGATCATGGATGGAAATGGTCGCTGGGCCAAAAGCAGGGGACAGTCCAGGGTAATGGGGCACAAAAAAGGTGCTGAATCTGTCAGGCAAATAATCCGTAGCTGTGGTGACCAGGGAGTCGAATATCTGACTTTATTCGCGTTTAGCAGTGAAAACTGGAAACGTCCCACCCGCGAAGTCAAATTATTGATGGAGCTGTTTATCTCCGTTCTGGAAAAAGATATTGATGCACTGGTTGAAAATGGTGTGCGTTTACGCGTGATTGGTGACCTTGAACGTTTTGGTAAACGAATCAATAAGTTGATTAAAAAGGCAGAAATGCGTACAGCTACGAATGACCGTATGCACTTGATGATTGCCGCAAATTACGGCGGTCGGTGGGATATTACACAGGCATGTAAGCGGCTGGCAGAAATGTCCCGTAGCGGAGAAATCTCTCCTGATGACATCGATGAAGACCTGTTAGGTCATTTTCTTATAACCGATGAAATCCCTGACCCGGACCTGTTTATTCGTACCGGTGGTGAGAAGCGTATTAGTAATTTCCTCATCTGGCAGCTGGCATACTCGGAATTGTATTTTACTGATGTGTTATGGCCTGATTTTTCAAAAGATAACTTCATCGATGCTTTAGAATGGTTTGCCAGTCGCGAACGGCGCTTTGGCAAAACCAGCGAGCAGCTAAGCAAGGCCGATCATGCTTAAACAGCGATTGTTAACCGTTGCTATCCTTTTACCGTTATTTCTTGCCGCCCTGTTTCTAATGAATGGAGTGGGATTCGCTTTGTTTCTAGCAGC
>JASJFV010000344.1:0-3015 GCA_033791885.1 Gammaproteobacteria bacterium
CGTGACTGCTGAAACAGGAAATCTTTGACTGATGGATCGCCTTTAATCTGTAACCATTTATGTGGCATCGTATTTCTCATCTATGATAGTTTGTGACTGCTTATATACAGGATCTAATTGCATTTCAGCTCTAACGCAAAACTTCCTAAGTACTGTAGCGATACATTTGTGTACAGAGTGAGGCAGATTAGCCCGGCATATAGCTTATTATCAGTTCTTTTCTACTAAGATCAGCGCCAAGATACCTTGCTGATTGTTCAAGGAAGCGGATGCTCAGCTGCCCATCAGAAATTTTGCCTGATACAGATTCTTCTGTATTAATGCTGTCTTGTATCTGCCTGCTGTATGACGTTGTTATATGTTTGTTTCTCATTCTTTTGTCTCCTCACGTATCAAGCCATAGAGTTGTTTTCACTGGCAGGTGATTTGCTAGTGGAATCAACGCTTTTATCCTGAGTAAAATAGTCGGGAATTGTCAGTATAAGAAAATTGTATATAAATAATAATAGATATTATTAATAAATATCATAGACTATTATCTATGATAGAAATTTCAACCAGTTTACTTGCTCGCCGTATAAGTCTGCGCCAGCTCCAGGTATTTGAAGCCGTCGGGCGCTTGCTAAGTTTCACGAAAGCTGCTGAGGAGTTGTACCTGTCACAGCCTACGGTATCGATGCAGATTAAAAAACTGGAGTCAGACATTGGTCTGCCCCTTACGGAACAAATAGGTAAAAAGATCTCGCTGACCGATACTGGGGCTACGCTCTATCAGCTATCACGGGATATTCTTTCGACACTGGGGCGTTTTGAAATGCAGATTAATGACCAGAAGGGGCTACGCACCGGTCAATTACGCTTCGCTGTAGTAACAACAGCAAACTATTTCGCACCAAGACTGCTGGGTAAATTTTGCCAGGCATATCCAGGGATAAAAGTATCTTTGGAAGTGACGAATCGTGAGCATATATTAGAGAGAATGATACAGAATCTGGATGACCTGTACCTGATAGGAAAGCCCCCGAAAACAAGCGAACTTGAGTTTCAGTCGTATTTGACTAACCCGATGGTTGTAGTCGCACCTGCAGCACATAAGTTAGCTGGAAAGAAAGCGATCCCGTTGTCTGTAATTGCAAAAGAATACTTCATCTTACGCGAACAGGGGTCAGGGACGCGTAAAGCTGTTGAGCAGAAGTTTACAGGTGCAGGGCTTAGCCTGAATGTTCGAATGGAACTCGGAAGCAATGAATCGATCAAGCAAGGGATAAGTGGTGGACTGGGGATTGCCGTACTATCACTTCATACACTGACCAGTGGTGATATGAACGAACTAACTGTACTTGATGTCGTCGGATTTCCAATCTCCTGGCAGTGGTATGTCGGGCATTCGAGAGGCAAGCGACTATCAGTAATCGCAAAGACTTTTATTGACTTTATGTTTGATGAGGGCCCATCGCTTTTGCCCGCGAGTGTCATTGATGGATCTGGAAATATACTAAACGATAATGAAGTAATTGGCTTTTCTAGAAAGAATCTTTAGCCACTAAATATAATTGAAAATAGACGCTTATTAGAACACTGTAAAACAGGATATTCTATCGAAGCACTAGCAGGGCATAGAAAGTATTCGAATACTAAATACTGATGTTTAAGTGTTATATTTTTCAAATCGTGCATCAACAAGTGTCAGTTTTACGAGACTGAATAGATGTCTTGGTTTGAATGGTGAGAAAAATAATGCAATTTAGAATTTCATTGTGTTTTCGTTAGACAAGATACTACACAGCCATCTATGATCAATTGATGACTAACTCAATATTCCCGCCACTGCGACTGTCATGGATGATCTGGGGCCTGGCTGCACTGTTTTATGTTATCGCTTTTTATCAGCGTGTTGCACCTGCCGTTATTACAACGGAATTGATGTCTGAATTTTCTCTTACCGCCACTGCGCTTGGTAATTTATCGGCATTTTATTTCTATAGTTATGTCGCTATGCAGGTGCCTACCGGACTATTGGCTGACCACTGGGGTCCACGGCGGTTACTGACGCTTGGAGCCGTGGTAGCAGGCATTGGTACATTGATGTTTGGTCTTGCCCCTGATGCAACATGGGCGAGTGCCGGGAGGTTACTCATTGGGGCGTCAGTTGCAGTTGCCTTCGTCAGTATGCTCAAGCTTGCCGGTCACTGGATGCCACCGCGACAGTTCGCGCTGGCTTCGGGCCTGGCACTTTTTTGCGGTATCCTCGGTGCGGTGTTCGCTGGTGTGCCTTTACGCTTGTTAGTGGACAGCTTTGGCTGGAGACCAGTAATGATCGTTTCGGCCATGGTCACATTTTCCATCGGCATAGTGATATGGTTTCTGGTACGTGACGATCCGAAAGACAAAGGCTATCTGAGTCATGTTGCACACGTAAACGATGATGAGACTAGTGTCAAAAGCAGTGCTATAGCAGGCATTAAAGAGGTCTTGCAATACCGTAACACCTGGCTGCTGTACCTGATTCCAGGTGGTGTTGCCGGTAGTGCAATAACTTTTGCCGGGTTATGGGGCGTGCCCTTTCTTGTCAGTCATTACGGTATGGAAAAAACCACAGCGGCCGCCGTGTGTTCAACATTGCTCATATCCTGGGCTGTTGGAGGACCTGTGTTCGGCTGGCTGTCCGATCATCTGGGTCATCGTAAAACGCTATATGCATTAGGTTGTGTAATTTTACTTTTTGGCTGGAGTATTATCCTGCTGGTACCTGAATTACCAATTCCTATATTGGTTTTATTGCTAATTATTGTTGGTTTTGCTTCAGGCAATATGATTCTAGGCTTTGCCTACGCCAAAGAATCAGTTCCTGCACGTTTATCAGGAACAGTCTCAGGCATTATTAATATGGGTGTGATGATGGGGCCAATGTTGCTACAACCTGCTGTCGGCTGGATGCTGGATCGCGCATGGCAAGGTGATGCCGTAGACGGTGTGCGGGTTTATAGTCTCGAGGCATATCGTAATGGTTTCTCC
>JASJFV010000345.1:0-29955 GCA_033791885.1 Gammaproteobacteria bacterium
TTCACCCAGGGGCAACACCTGGTAGGTTAATCCTGACATCAGCCGTGTTACCAGGTCACGCAAGCGTAAATCCATGCTGGTTGGTGGCTTAATTGCAGAAATAATGATCGACCTTCCCCTGTCACGAGCGTAATTACATAGTTGAAATAATTTCTCTTCCCACTTCTGCATGCCCGCAACATGATCAAGGCCATCAATAAGATATATATTGTATTCATCAATATCTGCGAGAATTGCTTCACTGCCATATTCAGCGGCGAGGTCGGATAGCGAAACTAACATCGGTTTTTGCTCATTCTCTATTGCAAGACTGAAGCAGGAGTTCAATAAATGGCTTTTACCGCCGCCGGATTCACCCCAGATAAGCAGAGGTGCCAGTACCTCATTCCCTTCGGCTACCTCAGTCAGGTGATGTACCAGTTCGCTGTTATGCCCGGCAACAAAACTGTCAAATGAGACACTGTCTCGCAATGACACATCCAGTGCCATCTGACTGTTTTTCCCCGTCACCAGCTTGGTCTACCTGTCATTAGAGATGTTTCGCTCATCATTGACATTATCTACCATCTCAATTTCCTCTTTCACGACCCAGACCCATACATAGTGCACGCCGCTGAGTATTGTTGTCACAAATGTGGCATAGATCAGAAATTCCGTAAAACCAGGGTAATCAAGACCAAAGGTTTTCTGTGCAAGTATCGTAACGACAAGAAAAATCTGGGTAAATGTGTTCAGTTTGCTCAAATAGCTCGGCGCCATTTTAACCTGACCATTAAAGGCAACATAAATCAAACTGCCGACCAGAATCAGTAGATCACGGAATATCACCGTCAGGAACAGCCAGAAGGGTAAATCGCCCAGTATCATCAGCATCAGATAACTGCTGAATATCAATGCCTTGTCTGCAAGAGGATCCAGTATCGCACCAAGTTCACTGCTCATGTTGAAACGCTTGGCAATGAACCCGTCCAGTCCATCAGAAATCCCTGAAACCAGGAAAACAAGAAAGGCCCAGCCATACTGGTAATCGTGCAGCAGGATGATTAGAACGGGTACGGTGGCAATCCGGAACATCGTAATAATATTGGGGATCGTAGTAATCAAGCTAACCTCATCAAATATTTTTCTCAAACCCATTGCGATGTAGATTCTAAAAACCTGACAGACATCCTGTTGGTCATGTTAAAATCCAGCGCTAACCTTACCATGATTTACTACAGGAGCCACCCGTGGCTGATTCTAATTCTGGCCTGACTTATCGTGATGCCGGTGTTGATATAGACGCCGGTGAATCGCTTGTTGATGCGATAAAACCCATAGCAAAAGCCACCCGTCGAACAGGTTGCATGGACGACCTGGGCGGATTTGGTGCAATGTTTCAAATTCCGCCAGGCTATAAAGAACCCATCCTGGTCTCGGGTACCGATGGTGTTGGAACCAAACTGCGACTTGCCATCGATAGCGGCATTCATGACACGATTGGAATTGACCTGGTCGCCATGTGTGCCAATGATATCCTGGTGCAGGGGGCAGAACCTCTTTTCTTCCTTGATTACTTTGCAACAGGAAAGCTGGACGTCAAAACTGCTGAAGATATCGTCAGTGGTATTGGTGACGGCTGTAAACTTGCAGGAGCAGCGCTGATAGGTGGAGAAACGGCTGAGATGCCGGGCATGTATGCAGATGGTGATTATGACCTTGCTGGATTCTGTGTCGGTGTGGTAGAAAAGTCCGATATTATTGATGGTTCAAAAGTCAGCGAAGGTGACGTACTAATCGCGCTTTCTTCCTCCGGCCCGCACTCAAATGGCTACTCCCTGGTGCGGAAAGTCATTGAGATCTCAAATGCCGACCTGCAGCAGCCATTTGGTGACACGACACTTGCCCGAGCCTTGCTTGAACCGACACGCATATACGTGAAGCCAATATTGAACTTGCTAGAAGCAGTAAATCTACACGCACTTGCGCATATTACAGGTGGAGGCTTGTCCGGAAATATCGGCCGAGTTATCCCTGACGGACTTGTCGCTGTGGTTGAACGAGCTTCCTGGGACTTCCCCGATGTCTTCGAGTGGCTTCAGGAAAAAGGCAATATCGCTGATAGCGAAATGCTTAACACCTTCAACTGCGGCATGGGCATGGTTCTTGTAGTGGCAGCAAAGGATGCACCTGCGGTTGTCGAAAACCTGGAAACCCAGGGAGAGATGGTCTGGCTCGCGGGCAGGATAGAAAAGACTGAGGCAGGAAACGAGCGTGTCAGGATCATCTGAATCATCAATACACGCAGATGATAAGTCATTCCCAATTGTAGTCCTGATTTCAGGCAGCGGCAGTAACTTACAGGCGATTATCGATGCCAGCAAGAAAGCAGAATCCTCAATTAATATCCATGCGGTTATTTCTAATAATCCCAATGCTTATGGTCTGCAACGAGCCAATCGCAACGGCATAGCGTGCAAAATTGTCAATCACCGGGGTTACCCAGACCGCGAACACTATGACATTGCATTAAAAAATGAAATCGACAGCTATCAGCCTGCACTTGTCGTGCTGGCTGGCTTTATGCGTATTCTTACCACACAATTTGTTAATCATTACACAGGAAGATTGATCAACATTCATCCATCTCTACTGCCACTTCATCCTGGCCTGAATACACATCAGCGGGCCCTTGATAGCGGGGACGTGGAAGCGGGTGCAACAGTCCATTTCGTCACGCCCGAGGTAGATGGCGGCCCCATCATCATACAGGCCCATGTGCCTGTTTTCGACACTGACAGCAATAAAGACCTCGCCCTCAGAGTTCTCCAGCAGGAACATCTAATCTATCCCCGGGCAATCAACTGGTTCACTCAGGGCAGGTTAACTATCGAAAATGGCCTGGTATTACTCGACGGCAACATCTCACCTAAACAACAGGTTCTGACCGATGAAACATAAACTATCGTTACTATTTTTATTGAGCTGTCTTTTTCTCAACGCAAACCTCATTGCCGCAGAATTACCAGAAAACCTGGACCTGGTATACCGGGCTAATGCAGCAGGCATGAACATAGGAACGCTCAACCGGCAGCTACGCTCTATCGGCAAAGGGAATTATAGAGTCACATCAGAAACCAATGCCACCGGTATTGCTGCCATCCTTATGAATGATACCTACCGGGAGGAAAGCGAGTTCAAAGTGGACGGAGGCATGACGTTTCCACTTAAATACCACCAGGCGCCGGACAAAAAACCAGAAAAAGCGCGAATCGCTACTTTTGACTGGGATAACAACAAGGTCTCACTGAATAACGACAGGGTTTACGATATCAGTCCAGGAGTGCAGGACCCGGCATCCTTTCTGTTTTTCTGGATGCTTAGCCCTCCGGTAAAAGGTCAGGTAGGGAAAATCTCACTGGTTGATGGCAAACGCATGAAAGAGTTTGGATTCAATGTGATTGGTGAAGAAAAACTCGACACTCTGTGGGGTAAAATCAATACCCTGCACATTGAACGCAAGGATCAGGACAATCCTGAGAAAATCTTTGCTATGTGGCTCGCAATAGACCGAAGCTATCTACCCGTTAAACTCGAAAACATACGTCCAAAATACAAAATGACGTTTACCCTGGAGAAGGCTGAAGGACTTTAGAAGTAACGATTAAGGATTATCAATATATTAGCTAATTTACTATGTCCTTAATCCTTATTTGTTTCGTCGTCGTTATCACTATCAAAACTGAGAACCAGTTCACCGTCTTTTTCAGTTACACTCACTGTGCCACCTTTAACTAGTCTGCCGAACAGAATCTCATCAGCAAGTGGTTTCTTGATGTGTTCCTGAATTACTCGTGCCATCGGCCTTGCCCCCATGGCAGGGTCATAGCCATGCTCTGCCAGCCATATTCGAGCACTTTCATCTATACTGATGAAAACATTCTTATCTGCCAGTTGTCCTTCCAGTTCAAGGATGAACTTGTCTACGACATGGATAATTGTCGACTTATCGAGATCACTGAAGTTGATAATGGCATCTAGACGATTGCGGAACTCAGGGGTGAAGAGCTTTTTAATTGCTTCACTACCATCGCCACTGTGGTTCTGCTCGGTAAATCCAATTGAGTTTCGAGCCATCTGCTCAGCACCGGCGTTGGTGGTCATCACCAATATCACATTGCGGAAGTCAGTTTTCCTGCCATTGTTATCGGTCAGCATGCCATGATCCATCACCTGAAGCAGTAGATTGAAGACGTCAGGGTGTGCTTTTTCGATCTCGTCCAGTAACAGCACGGCATGCGGTGACTTATTGATGGCTTCAGTCAGCAGCCCCCCCTGATCAAAACCGACATAGCCTGGAGGTGCGCCTATCAGTCGTGAAACTGTATGCCGTTCCATATATTCAGACATATCGTATCGGATCAGATCGATGCCCATTGTGTGAGCCAGCTGACGTGTAACCTCTGTTTTACCTACACCGGTAGGACCAGCAAAGAGAAAATTGGCAACTGGACGGTCTTCTGGTCCAAGTCCAGAGCGAGACATCTTTATTGCCGAAGAGAGAGCCGTTATTGCCTCATCCTGACCGAAAATCACACGCTTCAAATCAGTTTCAAGGTTATTCAGGGTACGTTTGTCCGAGCTGGTAACCTGCTTAGGTGGTATTCGAGCCATTTTGGCTACCACCGTCTCTATTTCATGGATGCCGACTTCTTCTTTACGCTTGTCAGCAGGTTGCAAATGCACTCTTGCCCCAGCCTCGTCGAGCACATCAATAGCTTTATCGGGTAGATGGCGGTCATTGATGTATCGGCTGGAAAGTTCTACCGCGCCAGTAATCGCTTTTTCAGTGTAGCGAACCTGGTGGTGTTCCTCAAAAACAGACTTCAGCCCCTTTAGAATCGCAATAGTTTCATCAATTGAAGGTTCAGGCACATCTATCTTCTGAAAACGGCGTGATAGCGCCCTGTCCTTCTCGAATATTCCGCGATATTCCTGATATGTTGTCGAACCAATAAAGCGTATCTGCCCTGTCCCGAGTACCGGCTTCAACAGGTTTGAGGCATCCATGGCACCGCCCGAAGCAGCTCCCGCCCCTATGATGGTGTGTATTTCATCGATAAATAGAATTGCCTTACCATCCTGATTTTTTAACTCGCCCAGTACTGCTTTTAATCTTTTCTCAAAATCTCCGCGGTACTTGGTTCCGGCCAGCAGGGCCCCAAGATCGAGTGAGTAAATAGTATTGTCAGCAATCACTGCCGGCACTAATCCTTCGACTATGCGACTTGCCAGCCCTTCTGCCATGGCAGTTTTACCTACGCCGGCTTCGCCTACATAGAGGGGATTATTCTTCCTGCGACGGCATAGAATCTGTAAGGTTCGTTCTATCTCGAATTCTCTGCCTATCATAGGGTCGATTCGTCCTTCCCTGGCCTCTTCATTTAGATTTACAGTATAAGATTCAAGTGCGGTCTTTCTCGTCTCCGTAGCGCCATCTTCAGTTTCATCACCTGGCAAGGCTTCAAATTCCAGGTTGTCGTCGCGGGTGACACCGTGCGAGATGTAACTGACAATATCAAGCCGATCAATATCCTGCTGTGCGAGAAAATAAACTGCAAAAGATTCTGCTTCTGAAAAGATGGCCACCAGCACATTGGCGCCATTAACCTCCTTTCTACCTGAACCTTGAACATGCAGAATCGCACGCTGGATCACACGCTGAAAACCGAGCGTCGGCTGAGTTTCATCTTCACTGTCAGGCGACAGAACAGGCAATGTCGTATCGATAAATTCTTCCAGTGATGCGCGCAGTTTTTTCTGGTCGCAACCGACAGCCTGAAGGACAGATGATGCACTTGGATCCTCAAGCAACGCCAGCAGCAAATGCTCTACGGTAATGAACTCAAAATGGCGCGCACGCGCGGTCTTGACTGCGTCATTTAAGGTTTGTTCAAGTTCTGCAGATAGCATATTCAACGCCCGTCATTTGTCATATTCCAGTGTATTGCTCATTCCCCTTTTCTTTAACCTAGCCATCACTATTTTCTGGCTCCATTGTACATTGTAGCGGATGTTCTCCTTTTTGCGAGAGGTCCATCACCTGGCGTACTTTAGTCTCAGCCACCTCACGCGTAAATACACCACATATACCCACACCTTTTGTATGTACATGCATCATAATCTGTGCGGCAGATTCATGATCCAACCTGAAAACACTCTGTAAAAGCATGATGACAAAATCCATAGGTGTGTAGTCATCATTAATCAACAAGACCTTGTACATGTCTGGCCTTTTGAGTGCGGGTTTTGCCTCCTGAACTGCAAGCCCGTCAGCTGATTTATGGTCTGTATCTGTCATGCTGTCTATATAATCTATATATCAATCAATGATCGCCTTTTAGCCTGAGTGTTTAATATAAGTCTATTCGACAATTTTCCAAGCCTAGAAGCGAAATTCCCTACATATTGTCAATGATTGCATCGCCAAATCCAGAGCAGCTTACTTTTGTTGCTCCATCCATCAGACGTTCCAGATCATAGGTAACAGTGCGCGCCTGTATCGCGCCTTCGATACCCTGAATGACGAGATCAGCCGCTTCGTTCCAACCCATGTGCCGCAGCATCATCTCTGCAGACAAAATCAGTGAACTCGGGTTCACCTGGTCTTTACCTGCATATTTTGGCGCTGTTCCATGGGTGGCCTCAAAAATTGCCACATCATCAGAAAGATTAGCACCCGGCGCGAGCCCGATACCGCCGACCTGTGCAGCCAGGGCGTCTGAAATATAATCACCATTCAGATTCATCGTGGCAATCACATCATATTCTTTCGGACGCAGCAGAATCTGCTGTAAAAATGCATCAGCAATGACGTCTTTGATGATAATTTCCTTACCCGTCTCAGGATTGGTCATACGACACCATGGACCACCATCAATTTCAGTCGCAGCAAACTCATTCTTCGCCAGTTCGTACCCCCAGTTTTTGAATGCACCTTCGGTAAACTTCATTATATTACCTTTGTGCACCAATGTGAGGGAATCGCGGTCCTGGTCAATTGTGTACTGTATTGCCCGACGAACCAGGCGTTCAGTACCTTCCTTGGAGATCGGTTTAATACCGATGCCAGATGACTCGGGAAAACGGATCTTGCTGACGGCCATATCATTGCGCAGAAAATCTATTACTTTTTTTACTTCTTCACTGCCAGCTTCCCATTCCACACCGGCATAAATATCTTCTGAATTCTCACGGAAAATGACCATGTCAGTATCCTCAGGTCTTTTCAACGGACTTGGAACGCCCTGAAAATAGCGCACCGGCCGCAAACAGACATAAAGATCCAGGTCCTGTCGCAAAGCAACATTAAGTGAGCGAATTCCACCACCTACAGGCGTTGTCAGTGGCCCTTTTATCGCCACCACGTATTCTCGCGCAGCGGCCAGCGTTTCTGCGGGCATCCAGCTATCTCCACCATACATGGCAACGGCCTTCTCACCGGCATAAATCTCCATCCAGGCGATGGCTCTTTCACCACCATATGCCCTGGCAACAGCGACATCAATGACATTGCACATTACCGGTGTTATATCGACACCAATGCCATCTCCTTCAATATAGGCAATGATCGGTTTATTCGGTACATTCAGGCTGTCATCAGAATTTACGGTGATCTTTTCAGCGCCTGCAGGCACTTCTATTTTTTCATAGGACATTTCTAACTCCTGGTCACTGCGGGCTACGCAGGTGGGGGTTCAGGGAGGGCACCCTGCTTGTAAAGCTCCAATTCTCACGATTTCCACAGCAAATGTCCATCAGTGATACGTAATCATAGCGGCCTTTTGCTATGGCATCATATGTGCAATATACTAAAATTAATAACAATCTAAATTAAAGCAAATAATTAAAAAATCTCCCTGGAGGAAAAAATGAAGCTTTTAAAGCAAAGTATCTCTGCACTAGTCATCGCAGCCGGCCTGTTCACCACAGGAATTGCATATGCGGCATCAAAACCAGTTGTTGGTATTGCCGATTTCAAGAAGTCTGTTGCTGTCAACTGGTGGGGAGGACAGGTCGGTAAAGACATGGCTGACATGCTGGCAAATGAATTAATGGGCACAAAGAAATTCAAAGTCGTCGAACGCCAGAAGCTCAATGCAGTCATCGTCGAACAGGATCTGGCGGCCAGTGGCAGAATTCGCAAAGGCACTGGCGCTAAAACCGGCCAGCTAACCGGTGCCCAATACCTTGTCAGCGGAACGGTCACGTCGTACGAAGAAGGCACGGCGTCCACAGGTGGGGGACTTAGCTTCAAAGGCATCCGTCTTGGGGGCAGCAAAGGCAAGGCCTATATTGCTGTCGATCTTCGTGTTATCAACACAAGTACCGGCGAAGTAGTAGACAGCCGCACAGTAGAAGCAAATTCCAGTAAAGGCGGACTGAACCTGGGCTTTTTCAAAAGCGGTGTGGGTGGAAACTTTAACACCAAGAAAAAGACACCTGCAATGAAAGCTGTCCGAGCAGTGATCATGGAAATCTCCGAATATCTTGCCTGTTCCATGGTGGATCAGGATGGTTGCCTGGAGGATTATGATGCAAAAGAATCACGCCGCAGAGAAAAAACTAAAAGCTCAATCACTCTGGAATAGCACGCTTTCTGGGAGATGAGCCACAGACTGGCTTTAGCATACGGGAGTATATGTTGTTGTTTCACTGGAATTGCATAAAAGATACACTGCCGACAGACGGCACAGGCAGTCGCATATACGTGCTACACATAGATTAACAACAAGTAAACGACATTACAGGCTGGGAATATCGGAATCCGCTCCGCAGTTATCACCTAATTCAGAGTAAATCATGGCAATTTCAGTATTTCTTGGACTTTCAGGCGGAGTCGACTCTGCCGTTGCAGCACTATTGCTGAAACAGCGAGGCTATGATGTCACTGCTGTTTTCATGAAAAACTGGGAAGAAGATGACGAGGAGGAGGACTACTGTGCAGCAGCTGCAGACCTGGCGGTGGCGGAAAAGGTAGCTGAATTACTTGATATCCCATTACTAACGGTTAATTTTGCGACAGAATACTGGGACAGGGTGTTTGAACACTTCCTGCAGGAGTATCAGGCCGGTCGCACACCCAATCCCGATATATTGTGTAATCGTGAGATAAAATTCAAAGCATTTCTGGATTATGCTCTTGCCCAGGGTGCAGATAAGATAGCCACCGGCCATTATGCCGATGTGCACCAGTGCCATGGCAGTACATATCTCGGAAAGGCTTCGGATCAAAATAAAGATCAGACATATTTTCTCTATGCCATTGGTCAGCATGCACTGGAGCATAGCCTTTTCCCACTGGCAACACTTGGAAAAGCGGAGGTCAGAGAACTCGCAAGGAAACACAATCTTCCCAACTATAACCGTAAAGACAGCACCGGTATCTGTTTTATAGGTGAACGCCGCTTTCGTGAATTTCTCTCCCGCTACCTGCCGGCTAAACCAGGTGTAATTAAGAAGCTGGGCGGCGAAGTGATTGGCGAACACCAGGGATTGATGTACTACACCATTGGCCAGCGCCACGGACTGGGTATCGGTGGCCCGGGTGAGCCCTGGTTCGTTGTCAGTAAAGACCTGGAAGATAATGTTCTATTTGTTGTTGAAGGGAAAAACCATCCCGCGTTATATCATTCCAGTCTTGTTGCAGAGGAATTACACTGGATATCCGGCACCTCGCCGGCACCTTTATCATGTACTGCACGTATCAGGCACCGGCAGGACGAACAGAAGTGCCATCTATCCGAGCTGACACATAACCAGATCAGGGTCGATTTTGAGGAGCCTCAACGTGCTATTGCACCAGGGCAGTCTGTCGTCATATACAACGGTGACCTGTGCCTTGGTGGCGGTGTGATCAGTAAGGCTGTAGGATAAATTTTCACCGCTAGTATTTTAGCCCTGATACCCGCTATTCCTGCTGTTCAGACTGTTTGAGAGTGAAAGATTCCGAAAACCCTCTGAATCAGTTAATATCAGCAATCGACGTTCGCCAATACTTTTTCGCTCAAAGCCGGACGGTGAAAATAATCCTGAAATTCAATAGACCCGCACTAAATAATATTTCTATATTGAGTAATTAAATGAAGCTTTCCGCCTTAACTGCATTATCCCCCATTGATGGCCGCTACGGCGGCAAAACTGCCGAACTGAGACCTTATGTCAGTGAATACGGCCTGATACATCATCGTGTCATAATTGAAATCGAATGGCTCAAGGCGCTGGCTAATCACCCTGGAATCAACGAAGTTCCGCCCTTCTCGCAGGATGCCATAGACTTACTTGATAACATTAAGGTGAACTTTAACGAAACAGATGCTCAACGAGTAAAAGATATAGAAAGCAAAATCAACCATGATGTCAAAGCCATCGAATATTTTATCAAAGAAAAACTGGAGCCTCTTGACGAGCTTAATTCAATCAGTGAATTTGTTCATTTCGCCTGCACATCTGAAGATATAAACAACCTTTCTCATGCCCTTATTCTGAAGAGGTCGCGCGATAATATTCTGCTCCCTGAAATGGACAGACTGATAAACACAATTGCAGACCTTGCTGTGGAGTACGCTGCTATACCGATGCTGGCACGCACACATGGTCAGCCCGCTTCACCTACAACTGTCGGAAAAGAACTGGCGAATGTTGTCGCCCGCCTGCAAAGGCAACGTTCACAGACGGCTGCCAGCACGCTACTGGGAAAAATCAATGGCGCTGTCGGCAACTATAATGCGCATCTCTCAGCCTATCCGGATATTGACTGGCAACAGATGGCAGAAAAGTTTATTGGTTCTTTAGGGCTTGAATTGAACCCTTACACGACCCAGATTGAGCCGCATGATAATGTCGCGGAATTATTCGATGCCATCGCACGTTTCAACACTATAGTTCTCGATTTTGACCGCGATATCTGGGCCTATATATCAAATGGTTATTTCAAACAGAAAATGATCAGCGGCGAGGTTGGGTCTTCAACGATGCCTCATAAAGTCAATCCGATTGATTTCGAAAACTCGGAAGGCAATATTGGCATTGCCAATGCACTGCTTAATCACATGTCAGCAAAATTACCGGTGAGCCGCTGGCAGCGAGATCTGACGGACTCTACAGTACTACGCAATGAAGGTGTCGCGCTGGCCTATTCTATACTGGCATGGAAATCTACATTACGCGGCTGCGGTAAGCTGGAGATTAATGAAAAACGTCTGCAGGCTGACCTGATGGCAAACTGGGAAGTTCTCGCTGAACCTATTCAGACCGTCATGCGCAGATACGCAATTGAAGAACCATATGAAAAACTCAAGGCCCTGACGCGAGGCAAGGGCATCAACCAGGAAACGCTGAAGAACTTTATTGAACAACTGGAAATTCCTGAGTCAGCGCGTAAACAGTTGCTGGATTTGACTCCTGCGACCTATACGGGTAATGCTGAACAACAGGCAAAAGAAATAAAAAAAATCTTTAGTGATTGAGAATCATAACAGTGATCAGGTAGCGCTCTTACAAAATCCAATAAGATCAGACTAATGTAGGAGCCCTGCCCTTGCTAAGATGAGATTTTACACAGGAGCTTTAGTCATGACAGAGGAAGACAATAAGACTGATATTGATCGATTCAATGTCAACACTCGACATCAAATTTCTGACACAAGCTTGCGCCTGATGAGCGAAGCAAACCGCCGCATCAACATTCTACTCTATGACTACGATGACATTCTGCTGCCCGTGACAAAAATTGATGATCTGCTGACGTCATTCATTCGACAGCATGCACGCAGTCGATTCCATTATCTATGTTCTGAGAGTGACCTACTGCGTGAACGCGGCGGCAAGCTGATTCAACTGGCAAGGCGCTTCAGCACGTTCATTACACTACGACAATTGCCTGATGACCTGAAACCTGTCCGCGAACAGTTCATCGTTAATGACGACAAAGCATGCATACAGACACAGGACCACAGATCTAAGGAATATTATGTCCATCTAAATGACCGTGCCAGAGCTTTGCAGTTGAATAACCATTTTGATGCATTATGGCAACGTTCCACGGCCGTGGCAGGTATCCACGTTACAGGACTATAACCCAGGCATATCGCCGATAAGTCTGTGCATGAATGTATGCCGCAGAGAGGGTCTGGATGATACTTACCTTCAAGGATGTTTATAAATCATTAAAATTGAGGATTTGCTTATGATTCATCCGTCTGCCGGTCTTTAACTATTGATCATGACTGGCATCACTTTCAGAAACCTGTCTGAAAACAATCTTTCATGATGAAGCATTACTTTTTTTATCTAATCCTTCCTCTCCTGCTTTCCGCCTGCCAGAACAATCAAACCGTTAGCACCTCTAGCGCGGTCTCTGCCTCCATGGTGGCACGAAGCATGATAGGACAACCATACCGTTATGGTGGCCAGTCACCCGGTGGTTTCGATTGCAGCGGGCTGGTCTGGTATAGCTATAAAACAGTGGGTGTCAATACAGCACGTACCAGCAAAGAACTGAGGAAACAGGCAAAAAGGGTTTCCAGAAAGAAAATGAAAACAGGTGACCTGGTATTCTTCAGAGGCTGGGTACGCACGGGGCATGTAGGGATTTATCTAGGCAATGGCCTTTTTATTCATGCGCCTTCATCCGGCAAAAAGGTAAAAACAGATCGGCTCGATCGCGGCTACTGGGATGACCACTTTAAATCAGCAGGAAGAATTATTGATTAAAGATAAATGAAAATCCCCTTTCGAAAAATAGCAGCCGGCATTAAGTCTTTAGTCTTTAGTCTTTGCATATAACGTCTCAGCGGTCGCGGCAAACTGTTTGCGCCTGAGCAGGAATTGTATTCGCCCGCCACCCAGCTGCTCCCCCAACACGGCTGCTCGTGCGCCCGACAGCAACAGGCAACGAATACGATTGACGATGTTTTCCTGCTGCAAATACTCGGGATTACCTTTAACAATAATTCGAGGCTGCAAAGTACTGATTGTTTCACTATAGATGTCTGCAAAACGGGAAAGCAGTGTTGAGTTGATACCGGATTCCTGTTGCATAGACTCAAAATAATCTTTCTGACGCTGCACACCCTTTACCAGTTGCGATAAATGCTCCAGCAATGCGGGTTGGCGCAATAGTTTGTGCGTCAGATGCATCAGGCTGAAAACATAGGCCAGTATCGCCAGGTTAGCCGCACTCTTATTACTACCGGAGAATTCGGCTAAAGTTTTCAAGCCAAGCGACACTCCCTCTGTTCCAGAAAAAACGGCAGGCACATCATCAGCATCAATCATAAACAGGCTTTCTATACTGCTATGTGTGGCATCTTCATCTGCCTGACCTGTTGTCGCCAGTTGATGCACCAGAGCCGCTGATTGAAAAATGCCGGCAAGAGCCAGGGTACGATTAGTAAATGATGAATTCATTCTAGTGCCTTCAACTTGTTTGTACGGGCATGTCTTCTAAGGCCGGGGACTGCTGAAATGATTTCCAGTCGATACGCTCCATCAGGTAACAAAGACAGTCGATACGAATGACATCTTCATTATCTGTCAGCATGGCCGGTATGACAGGCACTTTGAATCTATACTTTTCACCATCTCGGACAAAGAAGTTGGCAGACTGATCCTTACCATGTTCATCCCAGGCCTCGAGAAAAGCATCAGAACCTTTTTTTACATGGCAAAAACGGGTTCCTTCCGGCACTTCAGAAAAATTCATTGATGCCAGGTCCCGGTCAAAGCTCAAATCAGAGTCCAGCTCTATGTCTGTGCTATTAGCATTTCCGTTAAATTTAAAACTGTAACGGCTGGGAATTTTGATGATTGAAACCAGGTGGTAAAGATCCATGTCATGTTCCGGTAATGGCTGCTCAGGGAAATGTGAAAGGTGCAGACAGGCATCGACGAACTCTATCGCATGCTCAACGCCATGCTGATCTCCCGGCATGCCGCATTCGAGTGTTACCGACGGGCATAATTCTGACATCCCCCATGTACTGGTAGTGTCCGGTTTAATGGTATAGATGACGGTGCGTCCAAATAATGTTGCGAGATGATAAGAATCATTATCATGCCGACAGATCAGCGTAAAATGAGGATTTTTTCCCGTATTATTGTGTATATCTATAGCTGCAAATACTGCCCGTTTACGCATGGACTCCATCACATGGTGCGTCATATGGTGTTCAGGAGTATCACCGTACCCCCAGATTCGATTGTAATCCGGCTGTCCAGGTAAAACCCGCAGGTTTTCCTTAGCTGCCGCAACATTGCCAATAAAAATTGATAAGGAACGCGGCAGTTGCCTGTTCTGATAACGACGCAATATCTGCTGTATAACGAGCAAGCCGGTAAATTCATTTCCGTGCAGCATGACACTGACAAACAAGGTCTCTTTTCTGCTGCCTTCAAGATGAATCAGAGTTGGTCCACCCAGCAGCTCGAGCAGGCCTGCCGAATCGACATCAAGCAAACCTTCAGGTATTTCATCGATTACCTTGAAACCTAAATCAACCATTCGTGCACCGGCTTTAAAGATTGCTGATTATTAATATAGGCTTCAGTCATCTCAGCTAAGCTGCAGTTATGATGGCGGACGTAGTTACGCTGCCATGCAGCGCCGTTCTGACCTGATTCTACCCTGGCCTGAAACACATCTATATAATGATTGATGCTATCCTCAGATAAGCCCAGCTCGGACAAACCTGACCGAGCCGCAGGAATCAACTTCTCAAGCAGGAGGTCTTTCACATTCATCTTTTCCTCACCCGGCCAGTGAATAGGTGACTGCAGGCCATGCTCTGCTACAAGGTAAAAGTCATCCTTTACCTGGTCAAAGTCAATCAGCATCTCTGGCGCAGGCTGTTCATTCGCCAGCGCTGCAGTTAAACCGTAATAGAAAGCCGCATTTGCTATCATGTCCACGATAGTCGGTCCGGCCGGGGAAACTCGCTGCTCGATCCGCAAATGGCAGCCTTCTTCATCAACTCCTATCAGTGGACGGTTCCAGCGCCAGATGGTGCCGTTATGTAAACGCAGGTGCCATAGCTCTTTCCTGTCAGACGCACACACTGTAGGCAGAAGCACAGGATAAAGATCCATATTTTCTTCGAATAGTTCTAGCACAGAGGCCTTGCACCATGCATGACCAAATGTAACTCGAGATCGTCCAGTATGGCCTATCTCACCTTCGCTGTCAGTGTTGACCGCCTGCTCGAATAGCGGAATGCGTGATTCTACCCACAAATCCTTGCCAAATAGAATGGGCGAGTTTGCAGCCGCTGCCAGCAATGGTGCCGACGTCAGAACCGAAGCGTTATAATACCGAACAGCATTCTCAGGCTTGACCTGCAGATGAATCTGGAACGAGGTTGCCGCGGCCTCAAGCATGACATCATGATGACTGCTTTGCAGATGATCCCGCCCGCTGATATTCAACTTAATAGGCATACCCTGGCGTAATTTGAGCACCTGTTCATTTAGTCCACGATAACGCTCGACTTCAGACATATTGGCAATGGTTAATAATGTCTCATCCAGTACAGGCAGCGTGCCCATCATGGCGAGGCGGGTATTTAATGTTGCCGCGGTATCAACACACGACAGCCATAGAGCAGCCAGCTCTTCATGCATCAAATTCAGTGCCCGACCCGACAATTCATGTGGTACGGAATTAAGCTCGACGTTAAAGCGTGACAGTTCAGGGACAACCAGTGGATTAGATAGTTGCGAGATAAATTCCTGATTTACCGGTGCTGGATGGGTTGATTGATCTACCAGCCATGCTTCAAGCTCATAGCCACCTATCTCATGGCCTGAGCTAAAGGAATTATCAACGAACAATTGACGTAACAGGAGCATTTCATCCGTCAGACGACGTTGAAATCGCTTAAAATCAGCAGGATTGAATTCTGCTTTCTCTATCTCCTGGCCCATTATTCCTGTTCAACTCTCCTTTTTACATCCCACTGCTGCCATCCATCACTTCACCGAAGAATGCGGCTTCTCTCTCAAGTGAATCTATCCTCGTCTCCAGCATTCTAAAGCCATGACCTTCACCCGGGTACTCGATATATTGATGATATATACCACGCGCCTCGAGATGATCAATCAATTCGCGCGAAAGCTCAGGAGGCACCACTTTATCATCAAGGCCCTGAAATACGATCATCGGGCTCTTCAGCAGTGACAAATCATGAATTGGTGAACGATCATAATACGGGCTGCCAGGCTGATCCGAATTATCTCCATAATAGGGTTCACCGAGTAATCCATCAAGGTAATGCGCTTCAAATTTATGAGTGAACTCCATCAAAGTCACCAGATTGCCTATTCCGTAGTAGCAGGCACCGGCACAAAATAAATCAGGATATTTCGTCAGTGCCCGCAACACCACATAGCCGCCGGCGCTACCGCCACGTATACAAACCTGCTGCGGGTGAGCAAGCCCCTGATCAACCGCATATTTTACTGCATCAGCCACATCCATGCTGTCAAACAATCCCCATTGCCCCTGTAATGACTGCCGGTAGTCCCGGCCGTAGCCTGTACTGCCTCGATGATTAACATCCAGCACGGCATAGCCGCGCCCGGTCCAGTATTGTCGCTGATAGTTCAGCGCACTGTCGCAGCGTGCAGTAGGGCCGCCATGAACCATAACCAATAGAGGCGGCAATTCGCCTTCTGGCGCCTTATAGCGGTGATTTTTTGCTGCGTAATACCAGGCATGTGAACTGCCCCCGTCACTTGTCTTATATTGCAAATGCCGAGGAATGCTAATATCTGAAGAATCAAGCAGGGGATCGGCTGAAAGCCATTCTATGACATCAGTGCTGTCAGTTGAGTAAGCATGCACTGCTGCCGCCTTCGTAAAGCTCGATGCAGTATAAAGCACCAGGTTGCTGCCAGCCCGTGCAAGCTGAGCAAGACCGGTGGAGGTCTCTTCATCAACACTGCTGATTGTTGAAGAAGACAGATCAATCTCTACCAGTTGATCTCTGCCAGCCGTCGTTCGCACAGCAATAATTTTTTCTTCATTAAGCACCACATAACGCTGCTGACCGAATACCCAGTGTGCCTCACCAAATTCACCGTCATCATTCGTAACCCGCACAACCGACTGGCCATCCCAGAAAAACAGATCCCAGCTATCCGCCTGCAAATCATTTACCTCATCACGGCCATCAAGCGCGAAGAAAAGTTTTCCGGCAGGTGAATACTGCAGTTGATTGACCGCACAGCCGATACCGCCAGCGATAGTCGTAATAGAGGCTGCCACAACGGTTAACTTTCCCTGGTCAACCTGAAGCAACCCGGTTTTCAGCAAGCTGCCATCCCAGGGCATTTGCGGATGGTTCCATTCTATCCAGGAAATCCTTGAGCCATCAGGCGAGATTACCGGGTTGACATAAAAATCTGCACCGGAAATTAATCTCTCGGGCTTCCCATCTGACTCAGCGTATAGTGCCAGATAGCAAATATAATTCTCATTTTCGCCATCGTCTAACGGATGCTCCAACACGAAGATTAAGTGATCACCATTGGCCGTGAGCTGGAAATCAATGGCCAAATCCGGGCTATCTGCCGCATTAATTGCTTCAGGCTTAGCATCCAGGTTCAGCTTCTGCTTATAGATGCAGCCATCAGAATCATTATTAAACCAGGCATAACCCCGGGCCAGCAGAAAGGCCTTGCCACCATATTCATGAACACGGCTGCGTATGTTATAGCCGTCAGGAGTCAATGTTTCCGTCTTACCGCCAGCAGCCCTGTCTGCCGGTTGCCTGACCAGAACTGAGCGCCCGCCTTCAGCGGCCCGTTGTTCAAGGTAATAGAGCTGCTCTTTATAAAGAGCAGGGTACTGAGGTGCAGGCGGCTGCGAGTAGAGCTGCCTTGGATCAAGCGTTGCCTGCCAGCGACGGTAGGAAAGAATTTCCGCAGCCATGTCAGGAAGTTACTTGCCCTGCATTCATCCCTTAACCAATTGCCTGTTCGACTACCTGGCAAACCCGCTCAACCTGATCCCCGGACATGTCGGGAAACACAGGCAGAGAAACGACCTCACTGCCGAGAGAGACAGACACAGGAAAATCTGCCTCCGTATAAGCAAGGTGCCGGTATACCTCCTGCAGTGCCAGTGGTGCGGGATAGCAGGTTGAGTTTCCAATCGAGTTATCCATCAAGGCCTGCCGAATGGCATCCCTTTTCGTGCTGCGGATGGTATACAGGTTAAAGGCATGGGAGCCATTTAACGGTCGTGAAGGACAGATAATTCCAATCCTTCCCAGCTTTTCATCATACTGGTTGGCTATCTGCTGACGACAGGCAATATTATTATCCAGGCTCTTAAGCTTGAGGCGAAGCAGAGACGCCTGTATCTCATCGAGGCGGCTATTCATACCCACTTCATCATGCTGGAAAGCTGCTGCCGCACCATGGTTGCGCAACTTCCTGACGCTTTCAGCTATTTCATCGCTATTTGTCGTCAGCAGACCGCCGTCGCCATAGCAACCGAGCACTTTGGTAGGGTAAAAACTAAAGCAGCCGGATTTTCCCATGCTACCTACGCGTTGTGCATCATGTTGCGCACCAAAAGCCTGCGCCGCATCTTCAACGACAGCAATTCCATGTTTATCCGCTATTGCATTGATAGCTGTCATATCTGCCGGATTTCCAAACAGGTGCACCGGGATAATAGCCCGGGTTTTCGGTGTAATCGCCTGTTCAACCAGTGCAGGATTGATATTGAAACTGTCGGCCTCGATATCGACAAACACAGGTTTGGCGCCGACCATATCAATGACTTCTGAGGTCGCAAAAAAAGTATAAGGAGTCGTAATCACCTCATCGCCAGCACCTATTCCAAGGGCACGTAAGGACAGATACAGTGCATCTGTTCCATTCGCCACCCCGATGGCATGACGTGTACCAACAAATTCAGCGACTTCTTTTTCAAAGGCATGGACGTTGGGTCCAAGAATCCAGCTGCCCCGTGCACCGGATTCACTGATCATGGCAAACCATTCATCTTTTAGGGAATTAAATTCCTTACTCAAGTCCAGATAGGGAACGCCTTCAGGTATTGTCATTTTGCCAGTCCTTGCTGTTCTGATGAAAAATTAATGTTGGGTATATAGCGAATAGTTGTTAGCTGTCATTGCCTTTATTGATGATACCAGCGACCTGCATCGCTACACGCAAAGCCTCCATGCCATCTTCTCCTGTCACTAATGGCTTATTACCCTGCCGAACAGCATCGATGAAATGCGCCAGCTCTGCGTCCAGTGGCTGGCTAGGTGTTATGCTATGAGATTCATAGACAATCTCAGGATAATTCTGGCCTTCGGGAATGTCCCCGGGATAAGCCACCTCTAATTGCTGGTCGACGAAATTAATCGCTCGATAGCTGTTACGTCCAAAAACCCTGATACGTCTGAATTTTTTTCTCGATACCCTGCTGGCTGTGACATTAGCTACTGCACCGTTGACAAATTCCAGCCTGGCATTGGCAATATCTACATGATTGGTCAGCACCGGCGTACCGGTAGCAGAAATTGAAGCCAGTTTTTCACCAACCAGGGACAGGATGATGTCAATATCGTGAATCATCAGGTCAGTCACCACGTCAACATCGGTTGCCCGCTCGACAAATGGCCCGAGCCGGTGTGCTTCAATGAAACGCGGTTCATTAACATCATCTGCCAACGCCATTATGCCCGCATTAAAACGTTCGAGGTGTCCAATTTGCAACGTTGCTCCGTGCTTACGTGCAGTTTCAACAATTACCTTTGCATCTTCCAGCGTCGAAGCTACTGGCTTCTCCAGCAGCATATGGATACCCTTTTCCAGGTAAGGAACGGCAATCTGCCTGTGCAGTGATGTTGGTACCACAACGCTGACAACATCAACCTCATCAAGCAGTGCCAACGGATCATAAAAAGCTCTTGTTTCATATTCGCTGGCGACACGGTCGGCCGTCTCATGATTCGTATCGGCAACGCCAACAAGCTCAACACCGGGCATATCGTTATAGATTCTGGCATGAAAGCGACCAAGATAACCGACACCAACAACTCCAACGCGCATTACATCACTCATAATCTGATTCTTACCTTCGGCTAGCTCATGTTAAGCTTTATTGTAGAGGAACATCATTCCTCTACATTTTAATCGATTTCTCGTCCAAGGTAACCTGTAAATGAACAGCGCTCCAGAAACCCGCAGCATACTCATCACGGGTTGCTCAAGCGGCATAGGCCTTGCCATCGCAACAGGACTGCATAAACGTGGATACCGGGTCTTCGCCAGCGCAAGGAAAATGCAGGATGTAGAAAGAATTCAGCAACTGGGACTTCACTGTTTACAGCTGGACCTGGCTGAGACAGAGTCTATCCATGCTGCGGTTAAGCTGCTCTTAGAGCAGACTGACAATCAGTTATATGCATTAATTAACAACGCAGCCTATGGACAACCCGGCGCGGTTGAAGATTTACCGACAGACGCGTTGCGGCAGCAGTTTGAAACGAATCTATTCGGTACCCATGAACTGTCGCGAATACTGATACCCGTGCTACGAAATCAGCCACGCAGCCATATAATTCAGATCAGCTCAATTTTAGGTGTAATCTGTCTGCCCTATCGTGGCGCCTACAATGCCAGTAAATATGCCCTTGAAGCTCTGTCAGATACAATGAGGCTGGAACTTTCCGGCAGCGGAATTCACATCAGTTTGATTGAACCGGGCCCGATCACCAGCCGTTTCAGAGAGAATGCCTACAATGCATTCATTGCAGCAATTAATCCAGATGACAGTGAACACAAAGAGGCCTATAAAAAAGAAATACAGCGCATGCAGTCAGATAGACCTGTACCTTTTACGCTGCCGGCCGACGCAGTGCTGGAAAAAGTCATTCATGCTCTGCAAAGCAGCAGACCTCGTATTCGCTATCCAGTCACCAGACCGACGCAAGTGCTCAGCTTTTTAAAACGAATGCTGCCTGACAGGTGGATGGATGCTATCCTGACGACTGCATCTGGGCATAAAAAAAACTAAAATGTTCAGTTTTTACTTTTTACAGGTAACGTAAAACCTCAAATGCCACCAGCTCAATCCAGCACGTATGAGACCAGCCCATCTGCCAGTTTAGGTTCAAACCAGGTTGATTTTGGTGGCATCACATTACCGGCGTCGGCTACCGCCATCAGTTCGTCCAGCCCGGTTGGATATAACGAAAAGGCGACCGCCATTTCACCGCTGTCGACGCGTTTTTCGAGCCCACTTAAACCCCGTATTCCACCGACAAAATCGATTCGTGTATCGCGTCGCGGATCGTTGATATTGAGTATTGGGCCGATCAGGTTGGCATCAAGCAAATGGACATCCAGTTTTTCGACAGGGTCTGTTGAATTCGCCAGACCGGAATGAAGAGTCAGGCGGTACCAGTTTCCATTCAGATACATGCCAAACTCGCCTTTGCTGGCTGGCTTTACAGCAATGGGTGATTCTTCAATATCAAAAGATTTACCAATCTGTGACAAAAACTCTTCTTCTGATAAATCATTCAAATCAGTAATTACACGGTTATAATCAATAATATCTACCTGATCATCCGGGAAAAGAACGGCAAGAAAATGCTGACAAGGGCTATCTTCAGCATAGTCAGCACTGTTTTTCATCGCACAAACCCGGCTGGCGGCAGCTGAACGATGGTGTCCATCAGCGATATACAGATAATCCATCTGACTGAATGCAGACTCCAGCTGTGCTACTAATTGTGCATCTCCCGCTACCCAGAAGCGATGACGAACCCCGTCATCACTAACCAGGTCATAATCGGGTGTTCCTGCTTTTATTTCCTCTACCAGATTATCAACCCCGTTCATTTTCCGGTAGGTCAGAAACACCGGCCCGGTCTGCGCATGCAGGGCCTTTATCTGGCGCACACGGTCATCTTCTTTCACTGGCCGGGTAAACTCATGTTTGCGAATAATATTTTTATCATAGGCTTCAATTGATGCAGCTGCCGCAATACCGGTTTGCACATGCTCACCCATGGTCAGTTCATAAATATAAAAACAGGGTTGTTGATCACGTATCAGAACACCCTGTTCAATCATGCTGGAAAAATTTTCTGCGCCACGCTGGTAGACTGATTCATCATAAGGGTCTGTCGATTCAGGCAGGTCGATTTCAGGTTTGGAGACATGCAAAAAACTCCACGGCTTATTACTGGCAAGTTCGCGTGCTTCTGCTGTATTGACGACATCATAGGGAGGTGCGACCACATCAGCGACACTCTCGGCAACAGGGCGCAGCCCTCGAAATGGTGATAGAAGTTTCATGATTTCAGATTCGTCTCATAAATTACAAATGTTGTAGTACTTTTGTAGTTTTTCGTCAGCAGCAATCAAAAGCATATAACCGTAGATCCTGACTGCCACGCTGAAAGTCCTGCCATTATACAAGATTGTTTTACTGCAGATGACCGTAATATACTGCCGCCATTTATTCTGATAATTATTCAGGCTAAACAACCAAGTAATTCTGGAGATATGATATGACCACCCCGCTTTCCAGCGCAGAACAAATCAGGCAGTTTCATGCCCGCTTCATCAATGCCGTGGCCGAAGCCTGCATGCTACCGGATGAACGCAACCAGCTGGAACCCCTGCTGAAGCAGGCGGAACAGGCGGGATGGAAAGATCTCGTTGCTGTTATTCGCAGGATATATGCGGGTCAGAGAGAAACCGGCATGCTGGAAATTCTTGATGAAGAAGACCGTGTTATTGCAAGTAGCATTCTGCAGGGCATCCAGAACCCCGCTACCCTGCCGGATCCGGATGCGAAACCAGATGGTACGATGGCTGCCCCAGGCCTTGCATCGATGATACAGGCAGCAGCCAGTGGCAATGCGCAGGCGCTGTCGCTGCTGGGAAGCATGGGCGAACAGATGACTAAAGTGGGTGGCGACATGTCGCGTATATCCGGGATTTTTCGTCGTCTGGTCAATGGCGAACGTGATCCGGATGTTCTTACTAAAGGAATGGCCAAACGGGCAGAGGAACTCACTCTGTCTATTCTTGAAGAACTGGGTAAACTCGAAAAACACTGACCCGCTTCGTTATATGTCATCACCTCCCAGGCTTGCTGGCGAATGGGAACAGCAAGCAGGTGTCCTGATTAGCTGGCCAACACGCTCTACAGACTGGCGTGATATCTTTGCTGATGCGGAAGCGACTTACCTTGAGCTTGCCGTGATAATCGCCCGAATCAACCATCTGTATATCTGCTGCGATAATTTAACAACGCGGCAACATGTGCAGAAACTATTGACCGCTGAAGACCTCCCAACTGACCGCTATGACCTTTTCATTATCCCCTATAATGATACCTGGACACGGGATTATGGGCCAATAAGTGTATACCGAGAGAATGCTGTTGCCTGGCTAAACTATGAGTTCAATGCATGGGGAGGTAAATTCGCCCATCAGCAGGACAATCAGCTTACTCAATCCCTGCACCAGCACTTCGGCGACACAAGGATTCTGCAAGACATCGACTTCGTTCTTGAGGGTGGCAGTATTGATAGTGATGGAGCAGGAACAGTTCTGACCACCAGTCAATGTTTACTTGACCACGCAAGGAATCCCTCTCTGTCAAAAGAGCAGATTGAAGAAAAGTTAAAGTCTTCACTCGGGATTCAACGTGTATTATGGCTGGACCATGGTCACCTTGAAGGCGATGATACCGATGCACATATCGACACTCTTGCGCGATTTTGCTCAGCTGAAACAATCACTTATGTACAGTGCACGGACCCAGCAGATGCGCATTTTGAATCTCTGTCAGCAATGGAAAAACAGCTGAAATCTTTCCATCGGCTAGATGGTCAGGGATACCGCTTAATACCATTGCCGCTGCCGACAGCCTGTTTTAATCAAGCAGGACAGCGGCTACCCGCCAGCTATGCCAACTTCCTGATTCTGAATGGCCATGTGCTGGCGCCTGTTTATGGTGTTAACACTGATTCATCCGCTTTGGCACAGTTGCAGCAATGCTTTCCAGACCACGATATCGCTCCTGTTCAGTGCCGATCATTAATAGAGCAATCTGGCAGCTTGCACTGTATCACCATGCAAATGCTTTGAAACATTCAGTTCAAAGTCCCATGATCTTTTGATAAGCACTGATATAATTCTGGAAACTCTCATTAAGCTTAATGCCGGTAATAAAAACACATCATGAGCAGATCAAATTTTAAGGCCGGAATTATCCAGACATCTTTTTCGGATGCGCGCGATGAAAACTGGCGAAATCTAACTCGACTACTTGAACTAACTGCGGCTAAAGGTACTGAGCTGGTAGTTCTGCCCGAACTACATAACGGCTGCTATTTTTGCCAGCATGAAAACAGTAAGGAATTTGACCGCGCAGAAGCCATTCCCGGGCCAACAACAAACTTTCTATCAGCACTGGCAAAGCAGCTGAAGCTGGTCATTATCGGCTCGGTTTTTGAACGCCGTGCAGCCGGTCTTTATCACAATACAGCTATAGTGCTCGATAACGACGGAACCCTGGCAGGCTGCTACCGCAAGATGCATATTCCTGATGACCCGGGCTATTATGAAAAATATTACTTCACACCGGGTGACATGGGGTTTCAGCCAATTCAAACCAGTATCGGTAAAATCGGAGTGTTGCTATGCTGGGATCAGTGGTTTCCTGAAGCTGCTCGATTGATGTCCCTTGCCGGGGCTGAATTACTGGTGTTCCCAACAGCAATTGGCTGGGACCTCGCTGATAATGAAAACGAACAGCTACGGCAACTGGACAGTTGGATAACGGCCCAGCGAGCGCATGCTATCAGCAACGGCATACCATTACTTGCTGCCAACCGGCATGGCCATGAGAATGATCCCAGTGGTGTTACTCAAGGTGCAAACTTCTGGGGTAACAGCTTCATCTGCGGTCCGCAGGGTGAAATACTGGCACAGGCAGGAGCCACAGAAGATTACCTGATAGAGGCTGAGATTGACCCTGGACAATGCGAAAAAGTAAGACAAACATGGCCATTTCTGCGTGACCGTCGCATCGATGCCTATAACAATCTCACACAGCGTTTTCTTGATGACGCAGATTATGATAAACATGATAACGACAATATCCTGATAAACGGAGAAAAACATGACTGACTGCCTGTTCTGCAAAATGGTAAGTGGTGACATAGCCCCCGACAAAGTCTATGAAGATAATGATGTTCTGGCATTCAATGACATCAATCCCGTCGCTCCTCTGCATGTCCTGGTCATTCCTAAAAAGCACATCGCCACGCTCAACGATGCTGAAGATGCAGACATGCAGTTATTAGGTAAGCTGAACCGGGTTGCCGCCGGACTGGCCAACAAGGCCGGTTTTGCCGAAGAGGGATACCGCGTGGTAATGAACTGCAACAAGGCAGCAGGTCAGGCTGTCTACCATATTCACCTTCACCTGCTCGCTGGTCGCCAGATGAGCTGGCCTCCTGGTTGACCTATTAAAATCGAGCGTAATAAATGAAAGACATTTTCAAGCAAATTAGCACGTTTTTTGAAAACACCATGGCAGTTGCAGCAACAGATGGCGCAGACATTAGCTTCCATAATAAACAGATGGCTGCTGCGGCGTTGTTTATCGAGGTATTGAAGTCAGATTACCAGCACCGTGACGAAGAATGGGCCGCAGTTGAAACAGCATTAAATGAACTGTTTGAGCTTAGCAACGATGAAATCAGCCAGATCACTGCCCTGGCGGAAGAAGAAGTCCACAATGCTACCTCGTTGAACGGATTCACTCGCTGCATCAATGACCATTACAGTAATGAAGAAAAGGTGATAATAATTGAAATGCTATGGCGCATAGCACTGGCCGATGGAGTGATTGACAAGCACGAAAACCACATTATGCGGAAAATTGGTGCCTTACTTTATATCCCGCACAAGGACTATGTCCACGCCAAGCAACAAGCCCGGCTGCAAAGATAAAACGGCAGATTTAAGATTATTCAACACTTGCTGAAAACTGTTATTTATCGCTTTTCGCCGCTTCTGCGGCGATCAGTGCCTTGATCAATTTCTCGCTGCTTTCACTGAGAGACTTAACCTGCTTATTCAGGTCACTTAACTCGGCTTCAATTTTTTTCTGGTATGCCAGTAAGCGCTGTACTTCCTGCTCTGCCGGGGGCTGCTGACTGACATTCGCCTGGCTGATCCAGATAGTTTTGCCGTCGTTAAAGCGAACCCTGGCAAACTCCCCCTGGCGCTCTAACAGATTGGCCTTTTCACCGCATTTCAGTTTTTCCGACAAGGCTTGCGCACCCGGGGCAGTATAAGCCTCTACCAGGCAGGGTTCCGATGAATTCAGATAAATCTCATCATCAGCGTAGGAGATATTACACAACAGTAGACCAGCGATTAGTCTGGCAACAGTTTTTGTCTCAATTATATACACATATCCTCCTTGCTGATTTCATCTATTTCTATGTAGGATTGATACCGTATCGACTGCTCGTATCACAGCGGCGGGATACTCTACCATATATAATACCCATACTTGATTTGACCTCTGCACTCAGGTTAGCAACAATCAGAAGAAACCAGTGCAAAAAAAACAGTAAAAAAGGATAAATTATGCTGCCACTGCATCAGATGTTCATATCAACGGCGAAAAAGTATTCTAGCAAGGTCGCCATCGCCGATCGAAATATGCGTAAAAATATCACCTATGGCCGGTCGCTGATCGGTGCTTTGTTACTGGCGAGGAAATTCCGCAAATACGAGGACGGCTATCTTGGCATTATGATTCCTAATTCCGGTGGTAGCATTCTGGCGATTATTGGTGCACTGTTTGCTGGCAAATCACCGGTCATGATCAACTACTCTACCGGTGCCGCAGAAAACTCGGAGTTCGCACAGCAAAAATGTAATTTCCAGACCATCATCACATCCCGCGCACTACTGGAAAAACTGGGATGCAGGCTAGTACCTGGTATGGTCTTTATTGAGGACCTGGTTGCGTCCGCTTCAAAGTTTGAAAAAATGCTGGCTGCTGTAAAGTCTTACTTACCCGAGTTTCTGTTAAATAAGCTGGTACACAAAGCACAGCTGGATGATACTGCAGTCATTCTCTTTACCAGTGGCAGTGAGAAGGACCCGAAAGCCGTTGACCTGAGTCATCGGAATATTGCATCGAATGTAATGTCAGCACATCAGTGTCTTCACTTTTCCAGCGATGACATTATGCTCTGTAACCTGCCCTACTTTCATGTCTTTGGCTTCATGGCAAATCTGTGGTTGCCCTTGTCGTTGGGGCTCAAGCTTGTCGTCTATGCCAACCCGCTCGATTTCAAGACCATAGTGCGCATTATTCGTGAAGAGAAAGTCAGTCTCATGTGGGGAACACCATTCTTTCTCAGGGGCTACCTGATGCAGTCATCCAGAGGTGACTTCGCATCGCTAAGAACTGTCGCCGCTGGCGCCGATAAACTGCCTGCTCAACTTCGTGAGGCTTATCAGGAAGAACATGGTGTCGAAGTGCTCGAAGGCTACGGCGTCACCGAGACCAGTCCTCTGGTTTCCGTAAATCTGCCAGATGCCAACAAGCATGGCAGTATCGGACGCCCGGTACCCGGTGTCCAGGTCAGGATCACAGATATCGACACACATGTAGATCTGCCCACCGGTGAAGAGGGCAAGATCCTTGTCAAGGGCGACCTGGTAATGAAAGGCTATCTTGATGACATCGAAGAAACAGCACTTAAAATAAAAGATGGCTGGTATGAAACCGGAGATATGGGCATGCTCGATACTGACGGCTTTCTCTGGCATAAAGGACGACTGAAGCGTTTTGCCAAGATTGGCGGTGAAATGGTATCGCTGGTGCTGGTCGAGTCTGTACTCGAATCATTGCTACCCGAAGATATCGAATCCTGTGTTGTAGAAATTCCCGATGCACGCAAAGGTGCAGTAATTGCCGTGGCGATGGATAGAAAAATTGACGAAAAGGCGATGAGCAAGCAATTATCAGCCCGCCTGCCTGCGATTGCAGTACCGCGCAAGTACCAGGTATTTGAAAGCTTGCCTAAAATGGGCAGCGGAAAAATTGATTTTCGCACTACGACTGAAATGGTGAAATCAGCCCTGCGCAGTGAACGAGAGAAAGCTGTGAAGAAAAAAACCTAAAACAAAAAAACGACGGGTAGCGCTAAAAAATCAAAAAATGAGAATAATAGCAATGAGAAAAAATAATTAGTATTGTTCTCCTGCTTGTTTCAGCTCGAGCCAGTGTCTGCGCCGAAAATGGCTGAAGCCCAGTTCATCTGATATTTCTTCAATCTGCGCTCTGTTGATGCCCTGCCACTCAAGGCTGGACGGTTTGCTATCCAGCGGTGCCTGATCAGAGACTACCGTTAGTTGTCGAGCAAGTCGTGCATCAGTTTCATATTCAGTCAGTAGCCTTTTGATTCTTGCTGCCCCTCTCACGCCACAGGCATCTACCTGATGCAGATGTTGATAGATCCCATCAAGGCTATTATAGCGTTGTAAGAGGTCTGCTGCCGTTTTTGCTCCAATACCGGGCACACCGGGTATATTGTCAACAGCATCGCCTGCAAGTGCGAGAAAATCGGCTATCTGGTCTGGCCTCACACCAAAGCGCTGCTCGACCCCGTCATGATCGAGCTGAACATTGCGTGCATAATCCCACCACCTGTCATGTTCATTCTGTAACAGCTGAGTAAGGTCTTTGTCCGATGTAATTACGGTGACTGGGTGACCGGCGGTTGCCATCATCGAAGCCATAGTGCCAATAAGATCATCAGCTTCAAAACGATCGCTTACGCACTCACTGATACCCATGGCCCGGGTAAAACGTCGACACAGGTCGAACTGGTATTTCAGTTCTGCCGGAGCAGGTTCCCTGTTCGCTTTATATGCAGGATAAATATCATTTCGAAAAGAAGTCGACAGACTGCCATCAAAGGCACAGGCAATATGCCGTGGCTTTAACTGCCGCATCAGGCTCGTCAGGAAATCAGCATAACCATGCACCGCATTGACTGTGTGTCCATTACTGTCAGTGACATCATCAGGATAAGAAAACCACGCCCGAAAGACATAAATACTTGCATCAATCAGGTAGACACGCTCTTTTAAGGTCTTTTCTGCTCGCATAGAAATCAATACTGGCACAGTGTTCGATAATTCAAGATAATCAGCTGCAAACAAAGGAGTAATACATGGCGCAATACATCTACACTATGAACCGGGTCAGCAAGATCGTACCTCCGGGTCGTAAGATTCTTGAAGACATATCACTGTCATTCTTTCCCGGTGCAAAGATTGGTGTACTCGGGCTCAATGGATCAGGCAAGTCGACACTGTTGAGGATTATGGCAGGCATTGATAATGAAATCGATGGAGAAGCGCGTCCGCAACCGGGAATAAATATCGGCTTCCTGTCACAGGAACCACAGCTGGATGAATCGCTTGATGTTCGGGGCAATGTTGAGCAGGGCGTGGCCGAAACAAAGGCATTGCTAGACCGTTATAACGAAGTCTGTAGCCGCTTCGCAGAGCCGCTGGAAGATGACGAAATGAATGCCCTGCTCGAAGAACAGGGTAAACTCCAGGTTGCCATCGAGACAGCTGGCGCATGGGAACTGGATCGTAAACTGGAAGTTGCCGCCGATGCGTTGCGCCTGCCACCCTGGGATGCCGACGTCAGCAAGCTGTCAGGCGGTGAACTGCGCCGGGTCGCATTATGTAAATTATTGTTATCTGCACCCGACATGCTGTTATTAGACGAGCCGACCAACCATCTTGATGCCGAATCTGTTGCCTGGCTGGAACGATTCCTGGCCGAGTTCCCCGGCACGGTGGTAGCGGTCACCCATGATC
>JASJFV010000346.1:0-8341 GCA_033791885.1 Gammaproteobacteria bacterium
TCAATCAGACGTCGATAATTTGTCGTAAGCACACCAAGCTCATCAGTTGATTGAGGCCTTAGAATGTCAATATTGTGCTCATTCAGCGAACGCCTCAGGTCACTCCAGCTTTGCAAGGGGTGGAGGGACTGCGTAAAACTTCGTACAAAAATAATACTGCCTACGATAGCGATCAGTTCAAGCGCAAGCCAGATAACAAAAGTTTCAAGGGTGAAGAATCCAGTTCTGGTCCAGTAATACTGAACAAGCATGGTATCTATCAGTAGTGGTACCAGCGCACCAATCATAAAAACTTTCGCTCTTATAGTAATATGCGCTTTTTCCAGTGTGATAGATCCGAGTGCCTTACCGAATAAATCAAGTATCAAAAAGAATATCGGCAGCCCAACGATGATAGAAACAATTAGCGCGACCAAATGGATGCGAAACCAGTCAACCGGAGACGGAATAAAACCGCTGTAGAGTTGTGCTGAAATGATCACCGTTGTCGGGGCAATCAATAAATAGATTAAAAATATTGACCAGAAATGAAGAGGAAAATTACGCATGGCTTTCTCAGCCTGCGAAGATAATTTACTATCACCTGTTGCCAGCATCTTGACTACCGGCTGTATATAACTGGTGAAATACCACACCGCGAGGATTAGTGCGCCAAATACAAACACATTTTCTAGCGGTGACATCAGGATGGCGAGCATTTGTTCGCTGTTAAACATGCGTATATAGAGCAGGAATGACAAACCCACAACGGGTGGGCAAATCCAGGCCAGCAGTGCCAGATTTCTGAACCTGGTCTGGAATGAGCTCGCTGTTAACTGTGCCTGAAAATTACCTGTCTTACCCATAGGCTTGCCTTATTAAGTAGACCGTCCTGGCCTGTCAGACAAGCTGGTTACGAAATGTAAGGAAAAAAAGAATACAGTGATAATTATAGCTGAGAGCGGAATATTGCCCAAACTCCAACGGATAAATAATTGAAAAGGTAAATACCTTTATATGCTGTAGGTAGGAGTGCTAAAAGCTATTGCTATTCTTTTTTTAATTCTGTTATGACTATTAGCTGGAGGTGGGGAGGCACTGTAACTCATATATTCGAGATTATGCTGCCAGATATATTACACGATTGAGTCAGCATGAATGGCAAATACAAAGAGTAGATGCCGCTATGTATACAGTTAGACGCTGGTATATTAGGATAGAGTTTTCTGTCCGGTTTTTTTTCAACCGGGAAATTGTTAATCGGCATAAAAATAATCAGGAGTCAGGATGTCCAGTCTATTTCATAACGAGGCAATGGGTAAGCTGGTATTACGCTTAACCGTTGCTGTATTCATGCTGTTTCATGGTGTGGCAAAGATAATCCACCCTGGCTCACTCGAATTTATTGGCAACTCACTATCGAGTATGGGATTACCATCAGCTATTGCCTATGGTGTGTATGTTGGCGAGATAATAGCGCCTCTTATGGTTATATTAGGTTTTCATTGCCGCATAGGCGGAGTAATCATCGTAGTGAATATGATATTTGCAATCATGTTGGCACATTCAGGCGATTTATTCAGTTTAACTAAACATGGTGGATGGGCGTTGGAGTTACAGGGTTTTTATTTGTTCGGTGGCCTGGCTATAGCACTACTTGGAAGCGGCAGGTTTGCCATTAAGCCCGACTAGGCATTCTTGGACTGATAATCGATTTGTAGCAATGAGAATTTTACCGGGTGCTCTCGAAGATATCGAAAGGATTACCATCGATCATTACGATAGAAATGCAGAGTCGTTCTGGTCTGGCACACGAGATCATGATGTCAGTCAGAATATTGAGGCTTTTCTGCAAGCACTACCAAAAGACAGGGTTCTAGATATTCTGGACTTCGGATGTGGTCCTGGACGTGATATGTGCTCTTTTAAAGCTTTAGGACACAGGCCAGTAGGGCTTGATGGAAGTAAGGCATTTTGCGAAATGACACTTCAAAACACTGCCTGTCCTGCACTGCATCAGCAGTTCCTCAATCTTGAACTGGGTGAGAACAACTTCGATGGTGTCTTTGCCAATGCTTCGTTATTTCATATACCTGGTCAGGAGCTAGCAAAGGTTTTAGGAGAATTACATCGTGCTCTGCGACCCGGTGGCATTTTGTTTTCATCAAACCCAAGAGGAAATGGCGAGGGATGGCAGGGACAGCGCTATGGCCACTATATGGAGTTTGATAGCTATAAAGCCTACCTTGATCAATCTGGTTTCAGGATAATTAACCATTACTACCGCCCTGCAGGGAAGCCACGAGAGCAGCAACCATGGCTGGCCATCGTTAGCCAACGCGTGTAATTGAAAACCACGTCACGGCGGCGTGACTATCTCAACGATCAGAAATAACTACCAGCAATAAGCATTTTTCTTACAAGATAAATTAATAGGCGTAAAATAGACTTATGACTTGCAGGAGGTAAAACCTCCATGGAGTGAAAAGTGATGCGCCAGGATAAGAATAGTCACCCACAGGACTCAAAGGTATATCTTGTCGGCAGCGGAATCGCTTCACTGGCAAGTGCAGTCTATCTGATCAAAGATGCCGGGATTCCCGGTAAAAATATTCGTATATTGGAACAAGCAGGCATTCCTGGCGGTGCCCTTGATGGTGCTGGCGATCCTGATAGCGGCTATGTGATCCGTGGTGGCCGTATGCATGAAGAGCATTTTGTCTGCTACTGGGATTTATTATCGAATATTCCATCTTATGATGATCCCGATATCTCTGTAAAAGATGAATCCTTTGAGTTTAGTAACAGGTTTGTTTCACATGCGCAGGCCCGGTTACTTATATATGGCAAGAAAAAAGACCTTTCATCTTTCGAATTATCATTGAAGGATCAGGCAGATCTTTTACGGTTGACCTATGCCACAGAGAAATCACTGGACAATCTTCGCATTGCAGACTGGTTCAATGCAGAGTTTTTTACAACCAATTTCTGGCTCCTCTGGACGAGCATGTTTGCTTTTCAAAAATGGAGCAGTGTGGCAGCGATGAGACGTTATATGAAACGTTTTATCCACCTGGTAGATGGGCTTCCCGTGCTCGGTGGCATCATGCGAACTAAATATAACCAGTATCATTCCGTCGTAATACCGCTTAGACGATATCTGCAACAGCGAGGTGTGCATTTTGATATGCATACACAGGTAGTCGATATTGATTTTTCTCTCTCTGAGGATAAGAAAACGGCCACGACAATCCATATCATTAATGAACATCGAGATGAAGTAAAGATAGCACTCAGTGAAAGTGATTACGTATTCATTACCAACGGCTCAATAACAGAAAGTACAGACAACGGTAGCTGGACAAGAGCACCAGTGTTAAGAGATAAGACCACTTCAGGATCATGGCTGCTATGGCATAGGATAGCAGAAAAAGATAAAGCATTTGGTAACCCCGGGACCTTTAGCGACAATATTGATCTGCAAAAATGGTACTCATTCACTGCTACGCTTAAAGACAGTACCTTCCATGATTACATGGAAAACTTTTCAGGCAATGTAGATGGTACCGGTGGCCTGGTAACAATGACAGATTCTAACTGGCTAATGTCAGTCGTTATTGCGCGCCAGCCGCATTTCCCTCTGCAGCCAAAAGACGTGAAGGTGTTCTGGGGATATGCTTTATATCCTGATCGGGCAGGTAATTACGTCAAGAAAAACATGTCTCAATGCAGCGGCGAAGAGATACTTGAGGAATTATGGTATCACCTCAAAATTCAGAAGTTGATGAAACCTGTTGTAGGGTCAGGGAAAGTCAATTGCATCCCGGTAGCCATGCCATTTATAGATAGCCTTTTCATGCCCTGTGGCAGAGGGGATCGTCCTGAAGTATTACCGCAGGGTACAACGAATTTTGCTTTTCTTGGGCAGTTTGCCGAACTAAATAAGGATTGTTTATTTACTGTGGAATACTCCGTGCGAAGTGCACAAACAGCGGTATACGGATTGTTTGATTGTGATAAGGATGTCATACCTGTTTATGATTCAATCCATAACCCTAAAGTGATAATCAAGGCAATGAAAGCAATTAGCAGGTGAATACCATTAAGTTTATAAAGAGAAATGATGATAGTGTGAAATAAGCAACAGGATGTAAATTGATGAATGATAAATCGCATAAATGGGAACTGGTTTCGTGGGAAATATTCTATGACATGGCACGACAACTGGCATTCCTGATTCAGGAAGACGATTACCACCCGGATATTATTATTGCTATTGCACGCGGGGGATATACACCTGCGCGTATTCTGTCGGATTTTCTCGGTGTCATGGATATGACCAGCTTCAAGGTCAAACACTACAAGTCATTGCACAAGCATCCCGGTGCACGAATAGAACACCCACTTGCAGCTGATGTTAGCGGGCGTCGGGTTTTACTGGTCGATGACGTCAGTGATTCCGGTGATACCTTTGAAGTTGCGATTGAGCACATCAATGCCAGTGCAAATCCGATTGAAATCAGAACGGCTGTCTTACACCATAAAATAGTTTCTAAATACAAGCCTACATATTTCACCAGGGAAGTCAGGGAATGGCACTGGATTACCTACCCCTGGGCCGCAATGGAAGACATGACTGCCTTCATTAAAGATATGTCTGCTGCAGTCATTACGGTTGAGGATGTTGCAGATCAACTTCGAGCTGAGTATGAAATTGAAGTGCCAACACAGGTATTACAGGATGCAATGAAACTTAATTCAATGAAAGTATGGGGCAGCTAGGAGAAGAGTAATTTAACACAGAATGATAATTTTTCTCGCTAAAGCATGCTAGGTAGCAAATAGTTAAATTTTTTTATAGCAGGTATGCCAATGTCAGATATCAGAGATAAATCACTTGCCGAAAAGGGTGTAGCGCGAATTGAATGGGCCTTGAAGGAGATGCCCGTACTGCGCGGTCTGTCAGAAAATATTTCAAACACCAAACCGCTGTCAGGATTGCGTATCAGCGGTTGTCTGCATATCACTACTGAAACGGCCAATCTTGCCCGTACCCTCAAATCAGCCGGGGCTGATCTGGTACTTTGTGCCAGTAATCCCCTCAGTACCCAGGATGATGTTGCCGCCGCCCTGGTGTCAGAATACGGGATCCCGGTGTATGCTATTTGCGGTGAAAATACCGAGACTTACTACCAGCATATCCAGTCTGCCCTTGATCACAGACCGGTCATGACACTGGATGATGGTGCGGACCTTGTGAGTGAATTACATAAGAGCCGTACTGAACTGTTAGAAAACATGGTAGGCGGAACCGAAGAGACCACTACGGGTGTTATTCGCCTGCGTGCAATGGCAAAGGATGAGGCGCTCAGGTATCCCGTGATTGCAGTAAACGATGCCATGACTAAACACCTGTTTGATAATCGTTATGGCACAGGGCAAAGCGCGTTGGATGGCATAATTCGTGCGACCAATATTCTACTGGCAGGTAAAACATTCACTGTAGTCGGTTATGGCTGGTGTGGACGTGGAGTTGCATTACGTGCAAAAGGGCATGGTGCCCATGTCATTGTGACCGAGGTTGATCCAGTTCGCGCACTGGAAGCGACGATGGATGGTTACCGCGTAATGCCATTGCTACAGGCTGCACAGGAATCTGATTTCATACTGTCGGTAACCGGTGATAAGCATGTGATAGATAAAGAGCATATGGAGGTCATGAAAGATGGCTGTGTACTGGCCAATGCGGGACATTTTAATCTCGAAATTAACATACCCTCGCTGCAGGCCATGAGCGTAAAGAAAAACCACCCGCGAGAATTCGTTGATGAATATACATTAAAAGATGGACGTGTAGTTCGCCTGTTGGCAGAAGGAAGGCTGGTCAATCTTGCCGCTGCCGAGGGGCATCCATCAGCTGTGATGGATATGAGTTTTGCTAACCAGGTGTTGTGTACCATTCATATGCAGAAACATCACGGCAGACTGGACGACACTGTTCATAGTGTACCTGCAGAGATTGATTATCAGGTTGCTCGCCTTAAGCTGGTCGCTATGGGTATCAAGATAGATCAGTTGACAGACGCACAGCGCATGTACCTGTCTTCCTGGCAGGAAGGCACATGAAATTTGCGAAGTAACATTTATGAACATAAAAATAAATAACATGCTCGACACCATCAGGATGGAAGCAAGATTCACTGCTTCGTATACCGGCCGTGCAGCATTTGATGCACGTGTGATGCAGGCTATGCAGGACGTCGATCGGGGAGATTTTGTTCCTGGCCACTATAGAACACAGGCATATGATAATGGGCCTTTACCTATTGGTGACGGTCAAACTATTTCCCAGCCATATATCGTCGCCCTGATGACAGATTTACTTGATGTTACTGCCGACAGTGTTGTGCTTGAGGTGGGTACCGGGTCTGGCTACCAGGCTGCTGTTCTGGGTAAGTTGGTGAGGCAGGTCTATAGCGTTGAACGAATCAGTGATCTGGCCGCATCATCTGAAAAGCGATTGAAACAGATGGGGTATGACAATATCCAGGTGCGTTGTGTGAACGGCTATAGCGGATGGCAGGAAAAGGCACCTTTTGATGCAATTATTGTGACCGCAGCTGCTACTCGCATCCCGCAGGAACTCATTGATCAGCTCAAGCCGGGAGGGAGGATGGTCATTCCGGTAGGTTTGCCATATACGAACCAGGAACTGATGCTCGTGACCAAGAATGAGCAGGGGGAAACTGATATAGAGTCTGTTCTTGGCGTGGTGTTTGTCCCACTCGTAGATGACAGGTAGGGGAGGGGCATGATGATACAAACTCTCCTGCAGAAGAAAGGCATCCTGTCACAGCTCCTTAGATGGTATTAAACTGTGAGCAACATATTATTTTAGATAAGGACGTAAATCTCAATCACTATGTTAGCAAAAGTATCCGCTGATCTCTTAGTTGCTGTGCACTTCGCTTTTATAGTGTTTGTTGTGCTCGGAGGTTTTCTGGTTCTGAAGTGGGGTAAGGTGGCTATTTTGCATATCCCCTGTGTGTTGTGGGGGGGGCTTATCGAGTTCAGCGGCTGGATCTGTCCTCTAACGCCTGTTGAACGCTACTTGCGGGAAGTAGCGGGAGGAGAAGCATACAGCGGAGGATTCATTGACCACTATATTATGCCGTTAGTCTACCCAGCGGGGCTGACTCGTGAGATGCAGATATCGCTTGGTATCATTATATTGATTTCCAATTTATGTATTTACGGATTGGTGATTGTCAGGCGAACAAAGCGGAAAGACAGGTATTAATCGATAATAGCTTGCTGACTCTTCCCTCAGAATAATTACTGCAACGCACCGATGGTAAAATAGACTCGTCTTGAACCACCTTCGGCCACACCATAGCCTATATATAGTGGGCCGATCACACTTTCCATGCCAAGATACAGTGAACCTGCCAGTTTCAGATCGGATAAATCAATATCTTCTTTCACCTGGAAAATATTTCCGTACTGCAGTGTTGCGCCAAGATAGGTTGGCATCGTAAGCATAGGTTTGAATGCGCGCAGGTAGCCTGTATTGAAGAGTACGGCATTTTGAGCTGCTAATTCATTCTCACTGTAACCTGGCAGGCTGAACAAGCCACCGAGACGGAAGTAGTTCTGAATGGGTGCTACACCATTATAGGTTGTCATAATTCGTCCACCGAGATGCATAGTGTGTTTGCCCCATGTTTTTGCAGCCAGGACCTTGGCCATGGCCTGGTCGAAGTCATTTTCTGCACCAAGTTCAGTTCTTGATCCAAGCCAGCCTAGTCTTCCTTTGACACCATGGCGAGGAAAAAAGATGTCATCAAGAGAGTCATATCTAGCATTGATAAATATTTCCCCTGCATCGATATCCTGTTCTGGTATATCAGGGTCACCAATGATGACTTCAGTATTGCCGGTATAACGACGCAGACCCAAACGCATATCGCCCAAACTACTGAACTGGCGGCCAAGTGAGACCGCTCCTCCAATGCGTAAGACCCTCGTCTCGGCAAAAATATCATCTCCTTCTAATATGTTAAATTTGTTAGTAAGCGCGAAAACAGATGGATTAACAAACCATGGAGAGCCAATCGCCAGCGGCTGGAACAGATCTGTTTCTATACCGGGTTCCTCGCCAAGGGAAAATATTGTCCGCCATTCACCATTGAGTTTGTTGACGGGTATTTTTGTAAAACCGAAGCGGATAGAGAACTGGTTGGATTTAGCAAAATCACTCGACATACTGAGGCCAAACTGCAGATAGTTCGGCCCCCAGGGCTGTTCCCGGACTTTCAGTATCAGCCCGGTTTCTTTGCCCTTTTTCTCCAGTGCATACTGC
>JASJFV010000347.1:0-3747 GCA_033791885.1 Gammaproteobacteria bacterium
CATGTTAGAAAGCAGTGCCCATTGATCACCCCAATTTTCTGTTGGCAGTATCTTGAATTCACTGGCGATGTATTGGTCGACTCTGCCCTGGACTATGCTCAGAAGCAGGCGCGCACTTTCTGTCGCAGACAGTGGTCTCGGGCCATTGAACATGGCCTCTCGGAATACCTGTTTTAGCTGGGTTTCAATGCTGGTGTTTATTTTACGTGCGCGTCGTCGAAGTTCCGCTTTTTCGCTGCATAAAGCATCGCCGTTAAGCACCCGGCACAGCCCCGGGTTATGTTCTGCAAAACCGAGATAGAGACTGAGTATTTTGCCGCAGCGTATTTCTGCATCCTTAGTTTCATCGAGGATGCGTCGTACGTGGGTGAACAGGGATTCCTCGATAAACTCGATCAGGCCACGGTACATCCGGCCCTTGCTGGGGAAGTGGCGGTATAGCGCTGCTTCGGATACACCGACTTCTTTAGCGAGTGCAGCCGTTGTGATTGGGCGGCTATCTATTTCTTCCAGCATCATTGCCAGAGTTTCAAGTATTGACTGGGCACGATTGCCCGGGCGTGTATTTGTCACTTTTATATCGTATTATTAATCAATCTACAGAAGGCTAGATTGTACATGATCGAGATAATAAAAGCGGATATTACATGTCTGCATGTTGATGCGATTGTTAATGCAGCCAATAGCAGCCTGTTAGGCGGGGGGGGTGTTGATGGGGCGATCCATACGGCAGCAGGTACCGCATTGCTTGATGCATGTAGAAAACTGGGCGGTTGTGACGCAGGTGATGTAAAAGCGACACCGGGCTTCGATCTACCGGCAAAGATGGTATTACACACTGTCGGTCCGCAGTGGCAGGGCGGTACTGCGGGTGAGAGCGAAGTTCTCGCCAGCTGTTATGAAAAGTGTTTGCAGATGGGGTTAAGCGAAGGTGCGGTGAGTATTGCTTTTCCTGCCATTAGTACCGGCATCTACGGATACCCGAAAAGACAGGCCGCTGTCATTGCACTGTCTGCCTTTCATCTCTACAGGGACCGCTACGAGAAGATTATTGCTTGCTGTTATAGCGATTCAGATGTGTGGATATATCAGAAGGTGATGGATTCGCTGACGCTGAACTGAGCACGACAGCGATTATGACGGCCCGGTATTTGTTGCGGCCTTGTATTTGACCATGAATCTATCCTGCCACTTTGTCGGAATGCGGTACTGATTGTGTAATTCCGAGCTGATCGGATTGACCATTCCTTTCAGGTCCCAGCCGATCGAACCAAAACGGTTTGCATTTGTACCTGTCCCCGTGGTTTTCATCCAGCCTGCCAACATATAGGCTGGTCTATAATCTTTATCAGCCGATTTTTTTGCCCAGTCCCAGGCCTTCGGCGGATCTTTGACATCGCTGAAATGGTATCCCAGCGCCAGATTATACATGGCCTCACTATCACCATAATTGGCTGACTTTTTGAACCATTTCATTGCCAGGCGGTCGCTATGTCTTACCCCATCACCATCAGCGTAGGACACTCCAATTGCATTCATTGCCTGTATATGGCCGAGCTCGGCGGCCTTCAAATAATAGAAAGAGGCACGTTTAGTGTCTTTTGGGCCATCGACGCCACGATAAAGCTTCTCCGCTTTTGCATAGCTGCTATTGGGATTGAATGAGGCTTCAATAGACTGTTTGAGCGTGGTTAATTTTGGGTGGTTGGGTATCAATAATAAGGTAGAATTGATTTTTCGCAGGGCCAGGTCCTGGTCAGCAGTCGCGTATTTTTCTTTGACCTGTTCATAGACAAGGTCGCCACTGACATTTAATCCTCTTAATGCCCGTGAATTTCTTGGTGAAAGTTCAAGGACCTGTTTATAGTATGAGACGGCATTATCATCCTTTGGTATGGTAATGCGTTCATCTTTTACGGCCCGTCTTGCTTTAGTCAATAAACCATTTATCATTTTCTGTCTGTTTAACAGGGCGGTAGCTTGCTTCTCTTCTTCTTCGCTTACTGGCGCCACTGCCTGGTTCTGTTTTACCAGTTCATCATGGGATTCATCTGCCAGAAAACGGGAAATCAGGATCTCTGTCTGGTCTGTCTGTGTATCGTCAATTTCGTTATTGTCGGCTGCTTCAACCTTGACATCATCTTCGCTCAGGTTGCCATCCATTTGCTCTGCTACAGTCTCATCTGCTGCGGGCGCTTCATTTTCAATTGCACTGTCTATTGTTGCTGGTTCATCAACAGAAGTGGTTGTGTCCGGTGCTGATAGAATAGGTGATGTATCCGGCTGCTGATTATTGGAATCAAGGTATTTCTGTATGCTGTTATCCTGTTCAGCGCTTGCAGAGTTGTTTGCAGTTTGCAAATCATCGTTAGTTTTATCAGTGACATCATCTGGCTCGCCTGTCCATATCGAGATGAAAGCAAACACAATAACAACTCCGAGTAGGCCAAGAGCAACCTGTTTCAAGCGGTTGTAGTTATTGGACTGCTTGCCGTCAGTTGGTGAAAATACCTGCTTCAGGGATTCGATGATGTTTGCTGCGTTAGTTTTAGGTTTTTTCCGCCTTCGTTTTGAGCGGCTCTTTTCCTTTAGTGGTTTGGTATGTTCTCTAGCGAGGATGGCATCCTGCATCTTTTCAGGGTTTTTCAGCGCATAATGACGCTCACGGCGAGTGATGCGGATAATCTCGGCAAGCTCGTCGGAATCTTCTGCTCTATCTTCCTTTTTTTTCGCCAATAGAGTATTCAACAGCGGTTGCAGGTCACTGAGATCTTCGGGTAACTCCGGAATAGGCGAATGTACGTGGGCATACAGAACGGCCATGCTGTTTTCGCTGTCATAAGGCACATGCCCCGTCAGCATTTCAAATAAGATGATGCCGAGGGAATAAATATCGGTGCGCGGGTCATTTCCCAGTCCATCGGTCTGCTCGGGACTCATGTACTTGGGTGTGCCGATGATTGTTCCAGCACGAGTCAGGTTGGTGTTAGATGTTATTGTTTTTGCGATACCAAAGTCAGTGAGTACTGCGGCACCACTTTCGCGGAACAGAATATTCTCTGGTTTCACATCACGATGAACTATGCCGATGGTGTGTGCATAACCCAGGGCTAGAGCGATCTGACCAGCAACACTTAAGGCCCATTCCGGGTCATTTTCATGTTCCATCATTAATGTGCGCATGTTGCCGCCAGGAATATATTCCATAGCGATAAACAGCTGATGTTTTTGCAGACCGATATCATAGACGGTAATGATATTGGGATGGCTCAACTGGGCAACAGTTCGGCCCTCCCTGATAAAGCGTTCTGCATAATCGGGTTCCATCGCCAGCAGCGGAGACATCACCTTTAGTGCGACCTGGCGATCAAGTGATTCCTGTAATGCAAGGTATACGGTTGCAATGCCACCGCGTCCCAGCTCTGAGAGAATTTTATAACCGGGTATGTCTGGATAATTCTGGTTGTTTATACTTTCCTGCAAAATGTTATACCCTGAAAGCTTCAGCGCTTCGATATTTATACCTCACCCGGACAGGGGTGAGTTTTTTTCTGTAGAATCTTAAGTAGTATCTTAATGATAGGCCATGCGGCATGTTAAGGAAATACCTTGCCCGGGTTAAGAATGTTATTCGGGTCAAACAGATTTTTTAGTCTTTTCATCCAGGACAATGTGCTTTCGTCAACTTCCAGTGAGATGAAATTCATTTTTTCCATGCCTATACCATGTTCACCTGAAAGAGAACCT
>JASJFV010000348.1:0-10098 GCA_033791885.1 Gammaproteobacteria bacterium
ACCACAATTATTCCTTAAGCTAGACTTGGTATAACGGACTAACCCTCTGCATACCCATTTTACAAAAGAGGTTATAAATGCACTTTTTGAAATGCGCCCTATTGAGCCTGTTTTTACTGACAGCCAGCATATCCAGCGTGGTAGCCGGTAACAGTAATTCTGCCTTGACCAAAGCGATGCAGGACGGTGGTCATATCCTGATGATCCGGCACGCAAACGCGCCGGGGTTTGGTGACCCGGATGGTTTTAAAATAGGTAATTGCAGCACCCAGCGCAATCTTGATGAGCAAGGGCGGCAACAAGCAGTCAAGATCGGTGATTGGTTGCGAAGTAATAACATTGAGGTCGCTGCTGTTTATTCCAGCCAGTGGTGCCGCTGCCTGGATACTGCCCGGTTGATGGATCTCGGTGAGATCAGGCCGCTCCAGGCGCTCAACAGTTTCTACCAGCGACCGCAGGACCGCGAGCCAAATATTGCTGCGCTGCGTGCATTCCTTACCGCACAGTCATCTGAGCCTGAACTTCTGGTGCTGGTCACGCACCAGGTCACAATTAGCACACTGACCGGTGAGTATACGTCTTCCGGCCATGGCAAACTGCTGGAGCTGGCTGGAGAAGGCAAACCCACATTTGTTGGCAATGTGAGTTTTGGTCAATGAGGATTTCAAACGGTTATGGTTATATGGTCTAGCAATTAACTTACGCCTTTGCCTTCACCTGGTTTTCACGCACGTTCGGTTAATCTGCTGTCACTGAGACCTGGCCTGCCAGTGAGGATATAACGATGACAGAGAAGACTGCGATGAACCGACCGATAGTGTTTTATGATGGCGGATGCCCGTTATGCCGTCGCGAGATTGTGCATTACCAGCGTATTGACCGCGAGCATCGCATTCAGTGGATGGATATCCAGCAGGAAGCGGACACACTACAGGCAAATGGTCTCAGCTGGGAGCAGGCCATGCAGCGTATGCATGTCCGGGACAGTGACGGGCGCATGGTCAGCGGCGCGGCCGCGTTTGTTGCGCTGTGGCGTCACATCCCGCGCTACCGTCTTCTGGCACGCCTTGTTGCGCTGCCGGGTATTAACTGGACAGCGGAACAGGTGTATAGCATGTTTGCCCGCAGGCGCTACCGCTCGCGCTGCAGCGATCAAGTCTGTGCAGAACTGTGAGCGTTTGCCAGGTAATCTTGTGACTTCTGATCCAGTGGGGCAGTACTGAATGTCATCCATGTGGGAGTACCGGGGACAGATACGTCCACCTTTCGCTGATAGTCCACAGGCGGGACAGGAGTCAGTCTGGGACTACCCTCGGCCGCCCAGGCTCGAATCCTTTTCAGGTACTGTCGAAGTGTTCACTAATGATACTCTCATGGCTCGCTCAGCAGGCACGCTGCGGGTACTGGAAACGGCAAGTCCACCGACGATTTATATGCCACAGCAAGACATAGACATGTCACTGCTTACCAATGCTGAGGGCAGTTCGTTCTGCGAGTGGAAAGGCAGTGCCAGCTACTGGAAGCTGGTGAATGATCCGGCCGACATACCGGTAGCCTGGAGCTACAGAGAACCGTTTCCAGCGTTCGTAAAGATTCGCAATTTCCTGTGTTTTTATCCCGGCCGCATTGCCTGCTACATCGATGGTGAACGCGTACAAGCCCAGCCCGGTAAATTTTATGGTGGCTGGATAACGGCTGCGATTACCGGGCCATTCAAAGGTGATCCGGGCTCAGGTCACTGGTAATGACTAATACAGAGTCAGGTTGCGCAACGCAATGAGATCAAACTATAGGGGCCGGACAGATTAGACTAATATCACTCCGGCTCTTTTTTCCTGTAGAGATGGTTTATTTGCAGTACTGATTCGGGCTAATCTGTATCTTCTATACCTGGTTGTATGTTGCTTGTCCCCATCCAGAAACCGACATTCTTATCGAGAAATTCTTTCCAGTGCATGTAATGCGAACCGTCGCAGGAAAAGTTCAAACCAACCATGCCGTTGAAGATGTTCAGTGAGCCGGCGCGCAGGTAAATCGTTTCATCCATGAATCGGAGTTCACGCAGTGTGTGAAACACATCCTTGACACGTGCCATTGGAATCTCCGCATCACCGGGGTAGTCGTGCAGCGACCAGGCGAGGCAGATGTCGGGGTCGGCCAGGTCTTCAATATCAAGGATGTGGTAACGGTATGGATCATCCAGTAGCCACATCGTGGCGCGTGAGCTGGAGAAGTGCAACTTGGCGTGGAACACGCCGTGTACCTCAACCAGTTCAATGATCAGATCGAGGACTTCATCGATGCGCTCGTCCATGGCGCTGTTGATGCGCTGCTGCAAGAACAGGCCTCCACGGATGGCCGGGTCGCCCTTGATCTGCATCCACTGTTCAGGCTGGCGAAACACCTCGCGTGTCAGCGGCATTTCTCGCAGGTCAAAGTCGACGCCGAGATAGCCGAGCAGGCGGTCATTCTCATCAAGTATATGCTGTACGGCGGTTAACGAAGGGCGCCGTGCGTTGCGGCTAATATAGGCACTAGACAGCGAGAACTGCTCCCCTGCAATCGCATCGGCCAGGTAAGGCCGTTCACTGCGGTCGCGGCCAATGTTCTCCGGCAGCAGGCCGTTGTGGGAAAGGTTTGCGGTGACCTGCATGGCCTTATCATCAAGGATGAACAGGTATTTACAATAGGGCAGCAACTCGAGCCCTTTCGCTAACACACTTTCCAGCTCGGTCCGATCAGGCCATGCCGCGGCGCAGTCCGCAGCTAGCCGCTGCATCGGGCTGGAAAGCCGGCTGCTCAGCAACATGCGCTGGCTCGCTACGGCGGTTTGTAAGGCTTTACCCATTGTTGATTACCTGAACAAGTACATCTGAATCTGGTTAATGATCCATGCCTGATTTGTTTTATTTTAGAATAAAGACCATACAATATGATTGTATTCTAAGACAACAACATGATTAATAATCATACAGTCATAGCGGGCTGATACCTATACATCCCGCATTAATAGTAATATGAGATAATTGATTTCAGTAACAGTGCATGTCACTGCATACCGTTCAATATGTTATTTGAGGAAAGTTTGATGATCAATATTTTAGTAATGCTGCATGTTCTGGCTGTAGTCATCTGGGTCGGCGGTATGTTATTTGCCCACATGCAATTACGTCCAGTGGCCGCCGATCAACTGGAGCCCCCGGTAAGGTTAAAACTCTGGGTCGGGGTGTTTGGTAGATTCTTCCCATGGGTATGGGCATCAATAATCGTAATCCTCGTCACCGGGTTCTGGATCATAAGTATTTTTGGTGGTTTCAAGGGCCTGGGAATGCATATCAATCTCATGATGATAACGGGTTTTATCATGATGTTTTTATTCTTCCATGTATTTTTTGCGCCCTATAAGAAATTAAAACGGGCAGTTGCTGCCGAAGACTGGCCAACAGCTGGAGCGAAGCTGTCACAAATACGAACACTGATCGGTATCAATATGATGCTGGGTGTCCTGACGATAGCAATTCGTTATGTTATCTAAAGATTTCTCGGGTTCCCTCGAGATATGAATAAACGGAGTCAGGCCTCGGAATAACTTCCGGGCCTGGTAACTTAATTCTTTAATAATGGGTGTAACCTTGATTCTTATGCTGCATCGGATCTTGCACAGTTTTTCAATACTGATTTAACCAGCGGTTCTTTTTAATATTTTCGAGCCAGTCATTTTGCTCATTAATAAAATCCATGGTTGTTTCAAAATTCAGTCGGCGTTCGATATGGATGAATGGAAAAATTACATGCAGTGTAAAGGCAAATACACTGTTCAATAGACGCCATGCAACTCCCATGGCGAAGAACCAGTATTCCGGGTAGCTTAGACCCTGAGCTTGAGTATGCTCTGTGAATGGATTCATTGTAGTCTCTCCTTTTTTCATTTTCTGTACGCTTATTGTTAATGACGCAGGGAGGCAGATTTAGGTCCTTATTTTTAAAATATTTCGACCATTATTTTTAGTGAGATTTAAAACAGGAATAAAGTGATAGGGGTAGATGGGTAGGGATAAAGCTCCCGGGTGATGAAAAATATAATCACGCCAGGCCTTATTTTCAGAGAAAGCGGGTTATTCGAGCGATAGTCAAGAATGACTGCGATCAGATCCTGCTTGTTCGCCGGTGTCGATTCCAGGCGTTGCAACAGACTTTTTAATTATAGCTAACTTGTCCTTAGCAATAAGCTTGCTATGCAAAGCCAACAGCTTGTTTAATTTTGGGTTTATATATGCCTGGCAAAAAGGTTTTTCGGGTTCTTTGTAATAGTAATCCAGGTAACTCTCTTCGGCTTGAAGCTTAAATCTATTGAGTGCCATTACCCGGGTAATAACCGGCTTGTATCTCGTTGCATTAATCTGAGAGATGATATTTAAGGCACTGCTGTTATCGTCCTCATTTTGAACATAAATCGCGCTCCTATATTTGTCTCTCTTTGAATGGTTGGAATCTGCGCTATGGGTCTCGATATGGATATTGATTACATCCTTCAAACGAATAATAGCCGTATCAATTTTTACTAAAACACCTTCAGAGTAGGCATCATCGGGGGGATATGATGCTAGCCAACCTTGCTGCACGTCCTGTATACCGTTAATAGATGAGAATATTGCCTCTGTACACCAGTGACAACCGCCACCCAGGCCTAAGGTGATACGCTGTTTTGCTGGCACTGGCCCTGGCCTTTTAACGCATACCTGTTCGCCGAAAGAAATAATGGGGTTATGCCTATATGCATTAAGATTTGCCAGGAAGCACCCAGTCGGCTCGTGGGAAATGGCAGGTGTAACCTTGTGGTATACGTTGAAGATAATCCTGGTGCTCAACTTCGGCCTCCCAGAATTCACTCGCCTTTGAGACTTTTGTCACCACCGGGCCAGGCCATAAGCCAGTAGCATTCACCTCATCGATCGTTTGCAAGGCGACTGCCTGCTGCCCGTCATTCAGGTAAAAGATTTCAGACCGGTACGAAGGTCCTCGGTCATTGCCTTGCCGGTCGATGGTTGAGGGATCATGAATCTGAAAAAAACAGGCCAGTATGTCCCGGTAACTAATGATCTCGTTATCAAACTCAATTTCGATCGCTTCAGCGTGAGTGCCGTGGTTTCGATAGGTGGCATTGGCTACATCGCCACCGGTGTAACCCACGCGCGTTGACTTAACACCGGGTAGATTTCGAATCAGGTCCTGCATTCCCCAGAAACACCCACCTGCTAAAATTGCACGTTCTACTGACATTCAGCTAATCCTCTTCAACTTGTTTGATATAGTCACCATAACCTTCTGTTTTCATATCATCAACCGGTATAAAACGTAATGAAGCCGAGTTGATACAGTAACGTAAGCCTCCACGTTCTACTGGCCCATCAGTGAAAACATGTCCGAGATGACTGTCACCATGGGTTGACCGAACTTCAGTACGAATCATTCCCAGGCCCGTATCACGCAGTTCATTAATATTAGTCTCATCAATGGGCTTGCTAAAACTTGGCCATCCACAACCCGACTCAAATTTTTCAGAGGATGCAAAAAGTGGCTCGCCTGACACAATGTCGACATAGATGCCTGGCTCATAATTGTTTAAATATTTGCCGCTGCCAGGGTGCTCTGTGCCATTCCCCTGCGTCACACGATATTGCTCAGGTGTTAATGATTCAACAGCCATGGTGTCTTTTTTATAGAGAGTCACGTCTTTCAATAATCCTGTTTAACTGAATGCTGGGCCTAGTGCAGAGAATGATGATTCGATCTTATTATTGCATTTCATATCAATATTTCTTAGGGAATGCCCATTCATTCAATGTGGCATGTCACACATACCAACGGTGTGACAGCCACGAATTTTGATACCCATATATTTTCTCTGACTTTGAAGCACAGTTAGTAAGTTAAAATGTCTATCAATATGACTATTCTAGTGAGAAAAAGTTGCAGCAAATTCCTTTTAACAATCGGTACGTAAGCCTGGGTGACACGTTTTACGTAAAGACCGACCCTTTACCCGTTGCCAGCCCTTCACTGATTAAATTTAATAATGAGCTTGCTTGTGAGTTGGGCTTGTCAGTGAGCAATCTGAATTCAGACGATGGCGCTGCGATTTTTTCGGGAAACTTGATACCCGAGGGTGCAGAGCCATTAGCCATGGCTTATGCGGGCCATCAATTTGGCCACTTTAATCCGCAACTAGGTGATGGCCGCGCGATTTTACTCGGTGAAGTGGTTAGTCCTGATGGGGCTAGATTTGATTTGCAGCTAAAGGGTTCCGGCCGCACTTTTTATTCTCGTGGCGGTGATGGGCGTGCTGCACTGGGTCCTGTGCTTCGTGAATACCTGGTCAGCGAAGCGATGAAAAAATTGAGTGTACCAACGACCCGTGCCCTGGCTGTGGTGACGACTGGCGAGGAGGTGGCGAGAGAGCGCTTGCTGCCCGGTGGAATTATTACCCGCGTTGCATCGAGCTTTGTCCGCGTTGGTACGTTCCAGTTTTTTTATGCAAAAGGTGATGCTGAAGCAGTTCAGAAATTGGCCGATCATGTCATTGAGCGTAATTACCCGGCAGCAGGCGAGGCAGAAAACCCTTACGTGGCTTTCTTAAAAGCTGCTGTCGATCGCCAGGCTGCATTAATTGCACAGTGGATGCATCTGGGGTTTATCCATGGTGTGATGAATACCGACAATATGTCGATTGCCGGGGAGACCATAGATTATGGACCATGCGCCTTCATGGATATCTATGCTCATGATCAGGTGTTTAGTTCCATTGATCGAGAGGGGCGCTATGCCTATAGCAATCAACCCTCGATTGGTCTATGGAATTTAACACGACTGGCAGAAGCATTGTTGCCTTTGCTGGCAGAAACCAGCGAGGCGGCGATTGAAATCGCGCAAGATATTCTGGGGACCTACATTGAGCGCTATCAGGATGACTGGTTGGCTGGCATGCAGGCAAAGTGCGGCTTATTCGTTACATCTGATAAAACAAATGAGGATGATAAAGAGCTAATCGAAGAACTGCTCAATACGATGGCAGCGAACCATGCTGATTTTACACTAACGTTTTTTTACTTATCGCAATTAGCCTCACATGCATCAGAACAGGACAGTGATATTAAAAACTTGTTTGATGACCAGGGGCAACTTGAAAGCTGGCTGGCCAAATGGCGCCAACGCTTAACCAGGGAAACACTGAGTGATGCAGAGCGGCAGGAGAAAATGCAGGCGGTAAACCCTGTTTACATTCCGCGAAACCACCAGATAGAAGCGGCGATTAGAGCTGCTGAAGACCATGATGATTTTTCAGTATTTCATGAATTGCATGAGGTATTGCAGAATCCCTATCTACAGCAAGAAGGAAAGGTCCGATATAGTTTGCCGCCTGAACCAGATGAAATAGTCCAACAGACGTTTTGTGGGACTTGAGCTGGGCAAATAATTACGTTTTCAGCGCCTTAATCAAGAGGCATGGAAGGATCTACATTCATTCCAGCCATGCCGTACACTCTTACGAGCTTCGATTAATCATAATCCTCATTCAATGCCTTGAGGAATGAAACCAGTGTCTCAAGATCCTTCACGCCCAGGTTGATATGTTGCAGGTCGGGGTCGGCATTGCGCAGTTGTTGTTGACGTGCAAGAGCGCTGCTGGTGATGTAAAAACGGACAGCTTCTTCAACGGTGTTGAACTGGCCTGTATGCATGTAAGGGTTCGAATGGCCGAGGTCGCGAAGGAGAGGCGTCTTGAACGCGGCAATAGTCATTGGCAGTAAGCGTTGTGGGACACATTGATTTAAGTCGATCTTGCCCTCATTCTGATTGAACTTGTTGCACAGGATGTCTTCCAGCTTTGTCTGTGGGTTTGGCATGTCAGTGTTGGAAAAAACATTCCATAAGCCGAGGTCAGTCAAACCGGGGGTGTCGCTGGACGGTTCACTTCGAAAACGTGAACTCGCTTTCGGGTGTTTTCCCGTTGCAGGAAGATACCGATCATAGTCCAGGTTACGTGTCGATAAATCAGGAATATTTAGTCGCATGAATTTTCCTTCGCCGTGTATGCCGTCATAATTTACCTGTGTCAGACCGGTATTGTGAAAACTGAAGTCGGAAAAGTGTGGTGCCGGGTGGCAAGCGGCGCAGTTTCCGCCGCGCTCATTGTCACTGCCTTGAGCGAGGAACAGTTTCATGCCAGCGAGTTCCTCTTCAGCGAAAGCGAAATCCTGCTTATGGTAGGTGAAGTTGTCATCTTTTGCAGTGACAAAGCGCGGCTTCTTTAAGGTGTTGACCGACTGCAGTAAACGTTGATTGTAAGCGGCCAGTGTCTCGTCTTTAAGCGGTGTGCGCGGCAGATTGTTCAGTTCAAGAAAGCGGTCATAAGGGCTGCCGATATAGTGACCGTCGTCATTGGTGGCAAACTCGAGATCTCGTACATATGCAGAGATTAGCATGGCTACGGCGTCGAAGATTTGCCGGTCACTGGCTTTGTCGATATCGATGCGGTACGCCACTGGTAAAATAAATTCTGCGGCCAGGTCCTTATCTGCGCTCTTTAGCACTTTACGGTAACTGCCACCGAACGCCCTTGCCAGTTCGCCCCGGCCGTCATCGTCACGGATTACACGGGCAACGTGTGAGATGGCCGTCTTTTCCTCCCCAGGCAACCAGCCGAAGTTGCGGCGGGTAAGTGTCGCGCGGACGAGATCTTCCAGGCTGTTAAACTCACCATCGTAATGAAACAGCTCTCCGTACTTCCGTGGTATGGAAACATTCACCATTGCCATAGAATTTCGACCCGAAAACTTCTGACCATCGTTGCGTGCCGGTACCGGCGAACGAGGGGCAAAATCGGCATAGGTACGCATGCCGGCGCCAGCTGTGTCCTGGTGTTCATCGACCATGTGGCAGACGCGGCAATTAATAGTTTTGCCACGGAACGGGCTGGCTAACTGACCGTCGCTGGTAATGGTGTGACTGACACTGGGGTCGGCATTTTCCGGGGTTGCAAAATATGCCTGCGCAAACCGGGTCTCCAGGAACAGTCGTTCACCGATCGCGACCTCGGCCGGGTCAGGAGCTTCGTCGGCTGCAGCTTCCAGCAGACATGCTATTAAAAGCAGCACACTCAGCGATTTAATCAGGGAATTATGCAAGATTGTCATTTTCCTACTAAGCTCCTGCGTCAGAATTCAGCAGCAAGACGAAGACCTGCTGTGAATCCTTTCGGGTCTGGTGCGTTGTCATAGTCATCCTGCTGATACTGGATATCAGCGGTCATCGCAAAGAGCTCGTTGGAAGCAATGCGGTAATAGGCTTCAGCTACCTGCGATTGCCTGACATCGAGACTGCCACCATCGAGCAACGCGTATCCTATACCAATGTTGTCATCCTGGCGACCCCAGCTGCTGCCTTTGAAATCCATGCCACTGATATTCTCATGAAATCAAGAATCAAGGGGTCAGAGAACTTGATAATTATGCAGCTAGATTGAAAGACCCGCTATAGTTTGCCAGTTGAACTCGATGAAGTAGTTCAACAGACGTTTTGTGGGACCTGAGTTGGTTTAATAACCCAGGTGGTATGAGAATAGGGAACTGACCACGTTATAAAGTATCCAGCTGCAATTTCCTTGTGAGGACTTGGCAATTTTCGAGATTGCTGCCATTGATCAGGTATGGCTTGAGGCAGGAAAGCCTTAGCAATAATGCGGGTTTGACGAGCCGAGATGCCTTGAATGTTTTTAATGCATGGCCATATTAATAAGCCAGCACATTAAATTAATGGAGCAGTACCTATGGAAATACCAGAACGTGATGGTGATGGTTACCTGGTTGATATGAGCACCTGGGAGCCTGATATTGGGCGAGCCATGGCGGAAGCCGATGGCATCAAACTCGATGATGTTAAGTGGCAGCAGATACTGAAAGCAAGGGAATACTATGATGACCATGCAGTTGTTCCTCCGATCAGGAAGTTTTCCAAGTATATCGAGGCGAATCAGAAGGAAATGTTCAAAATGTGGATGACCGGACCAATGAAGCCGATCACCAAGTATGGCGGCCTGCC